>CAIKLP010000015.1 GCA_903828245.1 uncultured bacterium
ATGGCAAATAAGGCAGCCGATATAAATAAAAAGTGACTGATATTGATATCCATTTTATTAAATTTTATTTTTTCTAGTCACCATTGCAGTAAATATAAACGCAGCCAAAAGCAGCAAAGACAATAATTCAAATGGTAATAAATATTTTGTTAACAATGAAATTCCTATCGTTTCTATATCGCTTCCAACATAATGGATTGGAGTATTTGGCCCATACAGATAAAAGAAATACATTAAAATTACGAATAGCGCTACACAGGCTAGTAAAGCTAAGTATTGGTGTAAAGAAATACTTTTCTTTTGCAGCACTACATTCGATAAGCTTGCTTTTTGTGATAACATGATTCCAAAAACCATGACCACTAATATTCCGCCAACATAAATCATTAAATGAGCAATAGCGATAAAATCGGATTGTGCAAAAACCAATAAACCAGAGATCGCAAAGAAACAAGCAAACATGGCAAATACCGATCGTATAATTTGCTTAGTGCTTACCGCATACAAAGCAGCTGCAATGGCAAAAAAAGCAAAAATATAGAATACAAGGTTGATCATATTTGCCCATCCTCCTTATTTAATTCAGATTTTGCTAAGGCTGCAGCTTTCGCTTCTTTTTTAGCTTGTTCTGCTGCTGCAGCTAATGCGCGTTTTTGTGCAGCTTCTGCTTCGGGCATTTCCGCAAAAACATAATTTAATTCTTGAGGATCGGTAAAACTTCTATCGTATTCGTTGGTCATGACCAAGCATTCTGTTGGACATACAACTGTACATAATCCACAAAACATACACTTACCCATATCGATACTAAACTTGGCTGCATGTAAGCGTTTCGTAGTGCCATCAGATGTTTTACCGATATCTTCCGTTGCTTTAATCGCTTCTATATCGATACAATCTACCGGGCAAATTTTTGCACATAAATCACATACAATACAATCGTCCATTTCTATAGCCAATTGATAGCGCCCTACTTCGGGTACGGGAATTTGGTCGGCAGGATACCTGAGCGTGGAACTTCCCGTTCTTTGACTAAAATAATCTTCCGATTGTATTCCTTTGTCGACACGCTTTTTAGGCTTGAGAAAATGTTTTAGCGTAATGGCTAATCCTTTAAACAAACCTTTAATAAATAGATATGTATTTTTTTTCTTCCTCAATTGAGTATAAATAATTTCCAAATTCCTGAAAACAAAACTAGCACAAATGAAAGTGGTATCAATACTTTCCAACACAATGTCATGAGCTGATCCATGCGATAACGCGGAAAAGTCCAACGAATCCAAACCTGCAAAAGCACTAAACAAAGGGCTTTGAGTAATACCCAAACAATCCCCCAATAAGTTCCGGTTGTATAATCTGCTAAAGCAAACGAAGCTAAATTTGGTAATGGTGTATTCCATCCACCAAAAAATAATACAGCTGCAATCATCGACACCAAAAACATCATCGCATATTCTGCTAAAAATAAAGCGCCAAATTTAAAGCCAGTATACTCCACATGAAAACCTGCTACTAATTCCGACTCGGCTTCGGGTATATCAAAGGGTGTTCGATTACACTCTGCCAAGGATGCAATAAAATAAATAATAAATGCAATGAATAAATGCGGTGCTTGAAAAATAGTCCAAGCAAAAAAGCCACCAATTTTACTTACTTCCCAAAAACCAAAAAAGTAGATCTTTTGTTTGCTCAATATTCCTTGTTGCATACAAATCTCTTGCAAATTTAAAGTTTGAAAGAGCATGATTACCGCAAGTATGGCCAAGGCCGCAGGAATTTCGTAGGAGATAATTTGAGCGATGGATCTGATAGATCCTAATAAAGCATATTTATTATTAGATGCCCAACCCGCCATTAATATGCCAAGTACTTCGATCGAAACGATCGCTAATAAATAAAATATTCCAATATTGATAGAAGAGCTAATATAGGTTGGCGAAAATGGGATAGTCGCAAAACCCATAAATACTGCAGTAAATACTAGTATGGGTGCTGCGAGGAATAGTTTTTTATCGGCTAATGTTGGGGTAATGTCTTCCTTTTGCAACATTTTAAAAATGTCGGCAAATGTTTGCAATAAACCGTATTTACCAGTAACGACTGGCCCTACCCTATCTTGAATCCAAGCAGAAATCTTCCGTTCGGCCCAAACAGCCATTAAAGCATAAACTGCAATAAAGCCTAATAAAACGATAGAAATAAAATAGAAAGCCATATTTTTTACATTCTATCAAATGTAGGAATTTTGTACATAAAAAAAGCCCCTTATCGGAATAAGGGGCTTTAAAAATGGTGATTTTAATTATTTTTTAGGCATCATTGGCTTTACTGCAGGCGCTGGCATTACAGGCGCTGCAACTGGCATAGCTGCTAATTTTTTCTTTACAATATCCATTACATTATCTGATGGTTGTGCATAAACAACTGCTCCTGCACTGGTATCAAATATATAAGCATAAGTGTTTTCTTTGGCTACTTCTACAATTGCAGCTTCTGCTCTTTTTAAAATTGGAGAATATAAATCTTCTTTCTTTTTAGCAGCAGACTCTTGTGCAGTTTGTTGAAACTCTTGAATTCTAGCTTCGAGGTCTGTGATTTCTTTTACTTTGGCTTCTTTAATTGGATCGGCCATGGCAGCTTGTTGTCCTTGATAAGCTTGCACTTTTGTTTGGTATTCTGTTGTCATGGTTTTCAATTGCGCCTCTAAAGATGCATTGAAATCTTGCAAAGTTTTATCTGCCAATTTAATTTCTGGCATAGATGCTAATAATTCTGCAGAATTGATATGCCCAAACTTAGTCGATTGTGCATTTAATGACAAGGTGCCTAACAGGCAAATTGCGCTTACTAATGTGATTTTAACAAATGGATTCATATAGATTTTTTTAATGATGCAATATACAATTTATTTTTTCTTAGGATCAATGGTCTTGCCTTTTTCTGATGGTTTTTCGTTTGGTTTTGAGCCAGATTGGTCGCCTGGCTTATAGCCTAGGGCAATAATGATATCATTGCTTTTATCTAATTTACCGCTAGTATATAACATAGTTGCATCTCCTGCTTTATCGAAAATTGCACCATAAGTATATTGTTCTGCGTATTTATTCACCGCTTCAAAAACTTTATCTTGAATTGGCTTGATTAATTCTTCCCTTTGCTTTGATAAATCGCCTTGGAATCCAAATTTCGTTTTCTGAAATTCTTTGACTTGTTTTTCTTTATCAACAATTTCATCTTCTCTTTTTTTACGCAAGTCGTCGGCTAATAAAACTTGTTCGGCTTGATAAGACTTATACAACTTTTCGATTTCTACATATTTAGCATCCACTTCTTTTTGCCATTGTGCAGATAGATCATCTAATTGCAATTGTGCTGCTTTGTATTCTGGAATATGTTTTAAGATATAATCTGTATCTACAAAACAAAATTTTGTTTGTGCATTTGCAAATGCCGCTGTCAACAAAAAGAAAATAATTAATACACTTTTTTTCATGTTATTTTATGTTTAAAACTGTTGTCCAATAGAGAAATGAAATTGCCCACCATTCGCCCCAGGATTACCTGGAATATCATCAAATCCAAAACCATAATCTAAACCAAGCAAGCCAAAAATTGGAAGGAAAATCCTTACCCCCGCACCTACAGAACGCTTGAAATTAAAAGGGCTGAAGGATTTAAAAGCAGCATAGGTATTACCCCCTTCGGCAAACACTAAACCGTAAATGGTAGCAGATTGGTTCATCGTAATCGGATGTCTTAATTCGATGGTAAATTTATTAAAAATAGGTGCACCCACCGCACCATAATTTGCAAAAGGTACAATAGAATTATTTTGATACCCTCTTAATCCAATTACTTCGGAACCGGCTAAAAAATCAAAACCTGTTAAACCGTCTCCACCTAATTTAAATCTTTCGAAAGGTGATACGCCAATTTGTTTATTATAAAACCCTAAGAAACCAAATTGGGCTTTGGTATTTAACACTAAATCGCCTGCTAATTTAGTAAACATAGATGCATCAAATTTCCATTTATGGTACTCAATGTATTTATACTTTTCTGTTGGACTTGCGTCAGTATAATCTTTTGTGGAAAATAAAGAAAACGGCGGTGTAAATTGAATAGATAAAGAAATGTTTGAGCCCGAACGAGGATAAATGGGTTGGTCTACCGAGTTTCTAGAAATCACATTCGTAAAACTAATACTTTTGGCAACTCCACTTTTAAATAAAAAACCTCCGTAATTGGTTAAATCGTATTGTTGATAGGCCACCGAATTATTAATCAAGAAAAAGTCGTCAGGCCATTTTAATCGCCTACCTAAACTCATGCTTACCCCATTAATTATAATTGATTGACGAGCAGCATTCGAAGAGCTTAAACCATTTGACTGAGTGGTTCTAAAAACACTTGCCGTAAAGTAATTAGGTTTTTTACCACCTAGCCATGGTTCCGAAAACGATAAACTATAGGATTGGTAAAACAAACCATTCGTTTGTCCACGTACTGTTAATTTTTGACCATCTCCTGTTGGAATAGGATCAAATTTACCTTTGGCCATATTTCTCAAGGAAATATTATTTAAAGATAAACCTAAAGTACCTACTGCTCTTCCTCCACCAAAACCGCCAGATAATTCTATTTGATCCGAAGGTCTTTCTACTACTGTATAAAGAATATCTACCGTGCCTTTTGCCGCGTCTGGCTTGGGTTCAATTCCAATTTTTTCTGGATCGAAATAACCTAATTGAGATAAATCTCTTTGCGAACGAATAATGTCTTGACGAGAAAATTTTTGGCCAGGCTTTGTTCTAATTTCACGATAAACCACTTTGTCGTTTGTTTTATCATTCCCTTTTACAATCACTTTGTCGATAATAGCTTGCGGGCCTTCTCTTAACACCAACTCCATATCTATGGTGTCGTTATAAACTAATTTTTCTACTTGCTCTACATTAAAGAAAAGATAACCATCATCTAAATAAAGCGAAGCCACATCGCGACCGCTCTGATTCATTTCTAGTCTAGTCTGTAAAACTTTTTTATTATATATATCACCCTTCTTAATTGCTAAAATTGCTTTTAACATTTCGGTGCTATATTTTGTATTGCCGATAAAATTAATATCTCCAAAATAATACTTAGGCCCTTCGTGAATAGCAAGGTCTATATTTATAGATTTATCATCGTACTTATAAACAGTATCGAAAGTAATTGAGGCATCTCTATAGCCTAATTCGTTGTATTTTTCGATAAGTAACGCTTTGTCTTCTTCAAAAGTTTTTTCTTGAAATTTAGATGAGCTTAAAATATTCCAACTCGATTTCTCTTTGGTTTCTTTCAATGCCTTTTTTACTTTCTTTAACGAAAGACTCACATTACCGGTAATGTTAATTTGATTTATTTTTACTCTTTGATTTTTATCGATAATAATTTTCAATAAAACGGAATTCGATAAAATACTATCCGGGAACTCTTTAATATCAACGGTTGCATTTAAAAAACCTTTTTCGTAAAAATACTTTTTAATATTATTTTTGGTATTATTAATTAAATTATCGTTGACTACTTTTCCAGAAATTAATTTTATTTTCTCTCTGATTTCGTCCGCTTCCGATTTTTTAATTCCACTAAAAGAAAAGCGAGATAACCTTGCACGCTCTTTTAACACAATATCAAAAAAGATTAAGTTGCCTTCTACCCTCGAAACATTAACCTGCACATCGTCGAACAAACCTTGTTTCCAAAGTTTATGAATAGCGCCAGACATTTTATCGCCAGGGACTTGGATTTTATCGCCTACTGCAATGCCCGTTAATTTTATTAATGCCGAATTATCTAAGAATTTTACACCGCTAACAGTAATCCCTCCTATTTCAAAATCTTTCGGTTTCGAATAATCTAATTCAAAATTTTCTACTTGGCCTGCAGTTCTTATTTGTGCAAATGATGCACTCATTGCAATTAAACCTATAGAAATTAGTAATAGTATTTTTTTCATCATAATTATTAAACCGAAACCTGCTCACTAGTCATTCCAAATCTTCTTTCTCTATTTTGAAAATCTACTATTGCATCGTATAAATCTGTACTTCTAAAATCTGGCCAAAGTTTGTCTGTAAAATACAGTTCGGCATAAGCAATTTGCCACAATAAGAAATTGCTGATACGATACTCTCCGCTTGTACGAATAAGTAATTCCGGATCTGGAAAGCCTTTAGTTGTTAAACTATCCGCAATCACATTTTCATCAATATCTTCTATCGCCAATAAATTGTCTTTTACTTTGGCTGCAATTAATTTTGCTGCATTGGTTATTTCCCAACGGGCGCTATAACTTAAAGCTAAATGCAAAGTCATTCTGCTATTGCCCTTTGTTTTTTCCATTGCCACTTGTAATTCATCATAACAACTTTTAGGCAATTGCGATAAATCACCAATGGCATTTAAACGAATATTATTTTCCATAAGTGTTTTGGTTTCTTTACTAATAGTGGCTACTAATAATTCCATCAAAGCACTCACTTCGAATTTAGGTCTATTCCAATTTTCGGTAGAAAAGGCATATAAAGTGAGGTGTTGAATTCCCAACTCCGCCGCCGCTTCTACGGTATCTCGCACCGCTTTCACTCCATTTTGATGGCCAAAAACCCGAAGCTTTCCCTTTTCTTTTGCCCACCTACCATTACCGTCCATAATGATGGCAATATGGCTAGGCAAAGCATTCATCTTTATTTGTTCTTTGCTACTCATTATTTATTGCTAAATGGTGGACATTTAATTGGTAAAAATGCATAAGAAATGGTTATGCCAGAAAACATGTAAAAGTCTCTTCTGCTTTGGTCTCCTCTTTGCAAATCTGCTTGTCCAATGTACACCCCTGAATTCACATCCGCCGATCGGTCTGCTAAAGCTGCAGCTATAGTGCCGTTAGTAGATGTTAATGCTGTTTTATTTACATACTTCCCACTCACATCGTCTAGGTAATCGGTAAGCGTATTTCTATACCCCAACTCAAACCCAATTATAAAATTTCTTTTAAAAGAATACTTTAAACCCAATCCAAAGGGAATGGCAATAGCAGCTGTTCCATATTTTTTAGCTGGATTCAAACTAGTGCCTTGACCCTCGGTTCCCAAATCTCTTAAATTATATGTATTCCCATTGTAACTTGTTTGTGGGTTAAAGGTAAAATAAGAAATGCCAGTAAAGGCGTATGGGGTAAAATTGTTTTTTCTTTGTCCTGGTATAAATTCGAAAAAGTTAAATTCATACAAAAGGGCTAACTCTGTTATGGCAGAATTAAAGTTTAAATTTCTTTGTTTTTGGCTTGAATTTGAAGAATTTGCATCATTGGCTTGAATAGCCGCTTGCGTAATGACAATTTTATAGGCACTTAAGCTCGAATAATTATATTTCAAAAAGAAAGCGTTTGCTTGGTCTGTAAATTTAAAGGGGTTTCTTGTATTTAAGTCTCCAATATAGCCCGAAGCACCTGTAAATGTGCCAAATTCCCATTCCTGCGCATGTAAATACTGCGGTGAATAGCAAAAAAGCAATAAAAACAAGCCGATTCTTTGGAACATATTTTTTTTTAGAAGCGCTAAAATAACGAAATAGATTAATTTCTGGTATCTAAACCCCACATCAATTTATTTCGAAGTGTGCCAAGGTAGTTTTCTGAATGTAACCTGATCAGATTGATTTGAAATGCAGCTTTTCTTACTGCTAATTGAACAGTCGACTCTATGGTTTCTGTTCTAGCATCTAAGGTTGCTAAAAAATGAGCGCTTCTGCCTTCTACTTCAAAGGTAATTACTTGATTATCAGAAATAATAATCGGTCTTACATTTAAATTATGAGGAGAGATAGGTGTAATGACAAAATTTTCGGAGCTCGGAAAAATAATTGGACCACCACAGCTTAAAGAGTAACCAGTAGAACCAGTTGGTGTGGCTACAATTAAACCATCGGCCCAATAAGAGTTTAAAAATTCTCCATTCAAATAAGTATGAATGATGATCATGGAAGAGGTATCTTTTTTATGAATGGTTAAATCATTCAAGCCATAATTGAGCCCATTAAACAATTCAATATTTGATTCTAATTTAATAAGCGAACGTTTATCTATGGTAAAATGTCCTTTCACTAAACTATCAACTGCAGTGGCAATTTCTGTTTTTGCAATACTTGCTAAAAATCCTAAACGACCCATGTTTATACCAATTACAGGAATGCCCGAGTCTCTCACCAAAGTGAGGGTATCTAACATGGTACCATCTCCTCCAATACTTACTAAACAATCAACTTGATTTATTAAGTCTTGGTGCTGGGTAAATAATTTAACACTAGCAGGTAATTGAATTCTTGGAATGAGGTAAGCATGAAAAGCAGCGTAGATAGTGATTTCCACTTCATGAGCAAGAAAACTATCAATTAATTGTTGAACGTGTTGAATGGCCGAATCGTTGAATTTTCTGCCGTATATTGCTATTCTCATGTTAAATATTTAAATAATTCATCAATGAATTAAATCGATCCATCGAATCTTCAAATAATTTGTGTTGATTAAACGATTGAACCACTCGGTAATTATATCGCTCAAAAGAAAGGATGATACTGGATAATTCTGTCTTATCAATTTTTAAAGTAATTTCTATTTTAACAGAATCTGGTTTTGAGCTGATATATGAACTCAAAATATGCGCATCGTTTGATTCTACAATTTTGGCAATTTCTACTAAGGAATAATCTCTTTGGCCAACCTCTAAAACAATGATTCCGCCTGGGTTTGAAATCGATGTGATTTCTGAAAAAAAGTTTAAAAAAGCTGCAGGTGTAATTAAACCAAGGTAATTATTTGCAGCATCTACCACCGGCACAATGGCAATTCCCAAATCCGACATAATGCCAATTACTTCGTAAACATGCTGTGAACTTAAAACAGATGGATGCGAAAACGCCAATTGATAATCAGTAATTTTTTGGTTTAGTTTAACCGATGTTAAAATAGCTTCTTCAGAAATTAATCCTTGTAATTTATTTTTACTCACCACCGCTAAATGCGAAATTTTATAATCTTGCATAATTGCCAATGCCCTTGCAGTACTATCTGTAGGTTTTAAAATTGGAATATGTGTATCGACTATTTCGCTTGCTAACATGGCTATTATTTCAATTTATTTGTATACCTGTGTTAAAAACTCACTTAATAAAACATTAAATTCTTCGGGCCTTTCCATCATGGCTGCATGCCCACATTTATCAATAAAATGTAAAGTGGAGTTAGGTAGTAATTGATTGAATTCCTCTGCAACCGCTACAGGTGTTATGTTGTCATGATTTCCCCATATAAGAGAAACTGGAATTTTTATTAAAGGAATTTCATTTCTAAGATTATGACGCATAGCAGATTTTGCCATCGAAAGTATCCTGATTACTTTAGAGCGATTATTCACCACTTCAAAAACTTCATCTACTAATTCTTTATTTGCAAAAGCCGGATCGTAAAAAGTATAAGCAACCCTATCTTTAATATACTCGTAATTTTCTCTTTTAGGATAAGATCCGCCCATGCCTTCTTCGTATAAACCCGAGCTACCTGTTAACATCATAGCATGAACAAATGTTGGATGTTTTAAAGTATACACTAAACCCACGTGTCCACCCAATGAATTACCTAATATGGTAAAAGATTGCAATTTTTTAAAGTTCACGAATTTATGAACATGATTTGCCAAGGCTTCTACATTGGCATTCAATAGCGGTAAATCGTAAATTGGTAATAATGGAATTAGCACTTTATAATTTGTGCTAAATTTATCAATTACATGTTGCCAATTACTCAATGCCCCGAATAAACCATGCAACAATAATAATATTGGACCTTCTCCTTCTTCAACATAAGAAAATCCATCTTCTACTTTTACGCTTAATGCCATAATTTTAATTTACTCTCAGCTAAAATAATAAGAATATGCCTAATAACCTTATTATTTTATTAACAGTATCTAATAGTAAAAATAAGCTGATTAGCTAATAGAATAAGCTATTTGAGGCCATTTTGCTGTAACCAATTTCGAATAATTAACAAGCCGTTTTCGGATAGTATAGACTCTGGATGAAATTGTAAGCCCCAAATTGGTAAATTTTTATGCGCAAAAGACATGATTTCTTGTGCGGCAGTTTCTGCTGTTAAAAGTAAACATTCGGGTAAATTGGATAAAATCAAAGAATGATAGCGCATCACATGAAAGGGCAAAGGCATATTTTCATACATAGGCAATTGGGTATTGATTAATTGACTGGTTTTACCATGCATGATATGTTCTGCAGTAATTAATTGAGCTCCGAAAAATTCACCCAATGCTTGATGCCCTAAACAGACCCCTAAAATTGGAAATTGCCCGTGATACTTTGCTATCAAATCCATTAATATACCGGCATCTTTTGGCTTACCCGGGCCGGGAGAAATAACAATTGCATGGAAAGATAATTTGGATATTTCTTCCAATGTATATTCGTCATTTTTAATAACTAAACACGAAACGCCTAATTGCGCAAAATAATCGAGCAGGTTATAGGTAAACGAATCGTAGTTATCAAATAATAGAATCAAAATAATTTAAATTTCGGACATTACTTTTTTGACCATTTCGGCAATGGATTTACCATCAGATTTTCCAGCCAATTGCTTGTTTGCAGCACCAATCACTTTTCCCATATCTTTTAGATCTGTTACCTGCAAAGTTTGTACAATTGCTTTTATAGCAATGGCTAATTCTTCTGCAGATAATTGTTTAGGTAAAAAATCTTCGAGTACTGCAATTTCTTCTAATTCTATTTTTGCTAAATCGGCTCTGTTTTGTTGTTGATAAATTTCAACCGCATCTTTTCTTTGCTTAATTTGCTTCTGTAAGGCTTTGGTTTCGGCTTCTTCAGACAATTCTACTTGTGCGCCTTTTTCTGTTTTAGCTAATAAAAGTGCTGCTTTGATTGCTCGTAAACCCCTTAATCTTATTTCATTTTTTGCAAGCATGGCTTGCTTTATTTCTTGATCTACAGTTTGAATTAATGACATATTTGTTAATTTTTATGATTGACGAAAAATGGTGCCCGCATTTGCCTGAGCAGTTGGCATAATAATAATTTCATTGATATTTACATGAGCAGGTGTTTGACTTGCATAATAAATTGCATCGGCAATGTCTGATGGCCTTAAGGGCTCAAAGCCTTCGTATACTTTATCTGCACGTTGTTGGTCGCCTTTAAATCTTACCACAGAAAACTCTGTTTCGACTGCACCTGGATGTATTGCGGTAACCCGAATGCCACTTGTTAGTAAATCTAAACGCATGGCTTTATTTAAAGAATCGACTGCATGTTTGGTAGCACAATATACATTACCATTGGCATATGTTTCTTTTCCAGCAATAGATCCAATATTAATAATGTGTCCTGATTTATTTTCGACCATCCAATTGCTTACTATTTTACTGACATACAATAATCCTTTCACATTGGTATC
>CAIKLP010000016.1 GCA_903828245.1 uncultured bacterium
AAAATCATCATAAAGAGGGAGTCCGACAAATTATCTCGTGAAGTAAATACTTTATCATATTGGGTGTTATAATAAACAGTATCTACGATTACTCTTTTTTGATTTAATTCATCAATGGTAACAGGTGGTGCGTCGGGACATAAAGTAGTTTCTAATTGAAACTCTCTTCTAATTTCCCCAATTTTATAACCAGGTGTAGAGCCCGAAGCTCTTTTCCATTCTTCGACTCTAAAAGCCACCAAATAACGCCCTACTTGAGTAGGAATAAAATTGATAATACCTGTTTTAATGTTCATTGTTAAATCAGGTACGCCATCCATAGTATTATAATATAAATTATATCCAGGAGCGTAATCAATTAAAGGTAATGGTTTAGTAGTTCCGTCACTATAAGATTGTGCAACATAATATACCATTGAATCACCGTTGGGATCAACAATATTCCAGTCTAAGGTATATGGTTTACCCACACAAAAAAATGCGAGTGGCGCTTTTCTAAACTCTGGAGAGGAATTATAACGAGTTGGTGCAGTTGTATTTAAACGCGGAAATTCCATGGTAAATGTGATACCCTCACCTGAAGAATTCAACACATTTTTCACACCAGGATTTCTGCAACAAGTACTATAAGTAACATAATAGCCAACGGAGGCATTTAATGAAGATAAATTAATAGCAGCCGATTCATAGACATACTTCTCCAATAGCAAATCAGCACCTGGAGGAGGGCAATCCTTGGGATCGTATTTAACTTGTGAAACTGAAATCTGATTTACTGTAATACTAGGAATAGGAGCAGCTGTTGTCCATGGAGAAGTATTCACATAAACATTAAACTGCATCGAACTAGGAAAACCTGCACCTGTTACATCCCTAAAAGCCACGGCTCTAAGTTTATAAGAATCATTGCCTAGGGAAATTAATGTCATGTCATAACCAACATAATGTGACGCTTTTGTTTCATTTGATAAAAGCAATGTGATTAACAAAAACAGGTAAATTATTTTTTTCATAAAAATTGTTTTTTTATAAATCGTATAATACAAATACGATGCCAATATTATATTATTCTATTTTTTACTAACGTTTTACGGCTATGGTGCCTTTAACTAATAGGTTTTTTCGTCCAACACCAGATGCGTTCACTATATAAACATAAGCACCTGGTAGCACTAATTCTCCGGTGGTATCTTTACCATCCCAAGTGAATTTTGGATCGTCAGATTTAAATACTTCTACTCCCCATCTATTGAAAATGCTAATTTCGAATTTATCAACATTTGTATAGAATACACTTAAACTAGCATTATCTTGTCCTCCTGGACTAAAAATTTCAGGAACATAAATTAATGTTCTGTTGTCGTCACAAACCCTTACATTTTTAGTTTTACTTACAATACAATTTGAATCATTGATAACAGATAAAGTGACTAAATAATAAATAGATCCATTTGCATAGAAATGGATTGGATTTGCAACTGAATCTGATAAATTATCATCTCCAGACCAAACATACCTAAAGTTATTACCGCCATTTATACTACCTGTTACACTAGAGATAAATTGGGTGAACTTGCCTTTGCAATTCAATGAATCTACCCAGAAATCGATATCTGGTTGGTTAAACAATTTGATGATCGTATCTTTTTTAGTCCAACATCCTGTATTTTTATCATTGATTTTTAACTGAATTCTATAATATCCATCGCCCGGAGGGAAAACATAATTCACTGTTTTTGTAGTAAAATTCAAAGTGTTATTTGGTATCACATCTGGATATTCGTTAATGGTCCATTCCCATGCAGTATCCACACCAGAGAAAATGGTAGGGAACATGACAATAGGTTCTCCAGCACATTTTGTATTAATTACAATGTCATAATCCATTGGAGGACGAACCGTAATATCTTTTCTTATTACGGTATTACATCCATTGATTGGATCTGAAACAGTTATGATTACTGTTTTAGGACCTGCAAATTTATATGTATGAATTGGAAAACGATCTGTTGAAATCGTGTTCGCATCTAATTCCCATATATAGGTAAAACTATTGGTATCTGAATTTGGTGCAAACTTTAAAGTAAAATCTACTGGGTCGCCAATACAAACTGAGTCTGGATCGAACTTTACGGCAGGAGAAAGTTTAAATGATTTAGTTCCAGAACCTGAACATCCTTTAGCATCTTCTATCTCTACACGTAAATCTACATACCTACGACCGGCTAATTTAGTAGCTGGCATTTCGTAACCACCTTGATAAATTAAAGATCCTGATTTATCGTACCATTGAACCGTATTAAACGGTAGCGTTAAGAAATAAGGTTTTATTTTAATGGTATCTTCTTGAGAAACACACGTACTAGTGTCGCCAAGAATCTCTACATATGGCTCGCCAGTTTGGATCGTATCTTTTAAAATAGTTTCGCAACCATTTACATCTATTACTCTTAATTGCACACCGAATTTTCCGCGACCTAAACCTCCGCCACCATCAGTAGCGAAAATCCATTTAGTTGGATTGACTAAATTTAATGAATCATAGGTTAAAGTCATTAAACCGTTATCACCTGTCCATTCATAAAATTGAATATGTGGTGTAGTTGGACTGACCAATGCAGTTAAATTAATAATAGAACCTGGACAGGCGGAATCATGAACTAATTTTACATCTGGTAATGGCCAAACTAAAACAGAATCAGAAATATCAATTCGGCAACCTTTAGAATCTATAACAGTAAAAGTAAATTTCTTTACTCCGGAAGTTGGATAAGTATAACTCACCGTATCGTTGTTGCCAGCTGCAAAGCCTTCATTGCCTAACCATCTTACAGTTGTATATGGAGGAATACCACCGTATAATGTATCTAAGTAAAACTGAGTTGGTGTTCCTAAACAAACGGTGTCATAATGAAATGCCGCAGTTATTTTTTGATGGAAAATGGTATCAATTGTGGAAATAGAATTACACTTGATGGTATCATAGCTTTCCACTTTATAATAGGTTGTATCATTACATAAATTATAATTATCAATTGCAGAAGTATTGGTGGTATCCCCATCTCCATCTATAATGGGCACCCAAGTATAAGGACTGATGGTTTCACTTCTATAAACGGTATAACCTTTATTAGATGAAAATTTAAAAGAGCGGATGCCGTTCCATACTAACCTTGCTTGATTACTTCTAGTAAAATTTGCAGTTAATCTCATTGGACGAACTGGGTACACTTCGTCGTCTACCCCACATAAATTTACTGCACGCACATAATATTCGGATGTATCTCCTTTAGGTGGATTATTATCAATATAATCATATAGTTTTCTATTCGTAGTAGAATGGATCATTATATTATCTCTATATATTTCATAGCGCACAAAAGTATTGGTGTCGCCTGAAGAAATACCCCAACTTAGAAATACATTTTTAGTTTCTTGGTTATAAGTTATACATTTAATTGGAGGAGATAAATAAAAATTAGGCGGCATAATATTGACCGCAAAAGTTCTAATGGTTTTTGCTGGTACACGGCAAAAATTATCTTTCGCAGAAACAACGAAATTATATAAACTAGATTCTAGTCCATTACAATTATCTGCCTTGTCTAAGTTAGAGCATTTAGTAGGCCAATATAACCAGACCGTATCATTGTATTGTGCACCAAAATTATAACCATATCCAAAAATTTCACCCGGTACATTTTGAATAGGAACAGGTTTCACATTATCTGTAAGATTGTATGTAAAACTATTTTTCTTTCTAGATAACATAGCACATGGTGGAAATGGACAGCCCAAAAGTGTGTCAGCGTTTAGCGCACCCATAGCAATTCCATTTACGGTAAGATCAATACTTTGTGGACTTAAACCCGCGCCTGCACCAGCGAGCGAGTCGCGAATAACAATTGGGATTCGCAAAGTATTACCCGCGGTAATTTCAATGTAATTTGAATTACCTCCAGAAAATGGCTTATAAATAGTTGGGAAACGATTGGTATTTTGATTGGCATTTGGAACTAAGATTACGACTTGGAAATCGCGAAAGACTTCTGATACTTTTTGATCACATTTGTAAGAAGAAACTTTAATTACAGAACAAAATGCACCTGGGGTTAAAGGCTTAAATTTAAATTCACCAGTTGCATGATTATAAGAGTATTGACTTGATGATAAAGCAAATGGGTTGTTTTTATTATATACATCATAGTTCAACCAAATTTCAGCAGGGTCTTGTTTAACATTGGGATCTAATAAAGGATCAACAATAGGATCATCTAAATCGTAATATAAATTATCTAAGTCTAAATCGATGGCATTATTATTGAATATAAAATCTTGACCAGAGGTATACAATAAAGAAGCCGGAGACTCTGTAAAAGTAGGCGCATTATCAAAACACGTTGAAATGGGCTTTGCAGAAGTGGAGCCATTTGGATAAAATGGATACATGTTTGAAATTAAAACCATCGATCCACCCACAATATTATCAGATGGATTTCTTGCATTTTGATCCCAAGTAAAACGAATTGGTGTATTGGCGTCTGTTGGAGGCGCAATGCCATCAAAATCGATTAAACCAGATTCATATATGTGTTTTTCTACGGCGCCTTTTTCGCCTGCAGCACAATCCAAGGGGTTAGACGTTGGGTAAGAACAAGTTGGAGAAATATCTTTTTGAGAAACTCTTGTTAATTTTATAGATTGATTGCTAGTGGCAAGCGCATTAAGTAAACCAACATTTTTAGTGGGACTCAGCACCCCATTCATGTTCCATACTTTTAATTCGTCTGTTGCACCTAAACAACCATCACAACCTGTACAATCTCGGTAAACGACAACCGTAAATTTATATTTTTGCGTACCACTAGCGCTTATACATTTCCAAGTAATTTCACCACCTAACAAATGGGAAGCTTGTGAAGAATTTACATTTGCAGTGTTGAAAATGCTTAGCAATAAAAGAATTCGAAGTATGCTCTTCATAGGTTTAAATTTTGACCAAAATTCAAATATAAACAATTTTAGTGCCAAAAAAAGCGGTTTTATAAGAAGTTTATTAACAAAACTATAACATTAATTTTTTGTAGCTCAATTGGATTTAATGCTATAAAAAGGCAATTTTTATAATTCACACTGAAAAGTGCAGTTTTGGTGGCTAAAAGCATATTTTTTTATTTTTTTTAGCTAAAACTCATTAATTTTTCCGTTATTTGCGTCCGTTAATTGGTTCGGTAGCTCAGCTGGATAGAGCAACGGTTTTCTAAACCGTAGGTCATAGGTTCGAATCCTATCCGGACTACAAATAGTACAAAACCTTCCCAATCGGAAGGTTTTTTTTATTTTATGCATTATTTTTGTTCGCTAACACTCTTGTAATTAGCTTTAATTTAGCTTAAAATCAAGATTTTTTTTGGAGGTCGTATCGGAAATACTATATTTGCAACCCGCCGGTGAGATGCCTGAGAGGCCGAAAGGAACAGTTTGCTAAACTGTCGTACGGGTAACTGTACCGAGGGTTCGAATCCCTCTCTCACCGCAAGCTTTAAGCCCAATTCTGAAAGAATTGGGCTTTTTGTTTTAAAAAAAATCTTGAAACGCTTTTTCAAATGGTTTTTTTTAAAACAAAAAGCCCCCAAGCTGCACAGCAGCTTGGGCTTAAAGCTTGAACCTCCAAAGGTGCCCAAGGGATCAGCGAGCGCAGCGAGCTAATCCCTAAACAACGTAGCTGTTGAAAGCGAGCGCAGCTGCAAAAACACAGCTCCTTGAGAATCAAACGCTAACCACTTATTTAAAAAAAGAATTGCGTCCACCATAAATTTTCTTACATTTGCATCCTTAAATAACAGTTCGGGGCGTAGCGTAGTCCGGTCATCGCGCCTGGTTTGGGACCAGGAGGTCGCAAGTTCGAATCTTGCCGCCCCGACACAAAAATCAAAGCTTGCATTTTGCAGGCTTTTTTTGTTTAATCAAGCTTAAAATTAAAGCCATTGGCTGTAGTTTTTAAGCAGCAAAGCCCTTCCTATTGGCAAAATATCCTATCTTTGCGCCTGAATGAAAAATATTAGAAACTTTTGTATTATCGCACACATTGACCATGGTAAAAGTACTTTGGCCGATCGACTTTTAGAGTTTACCGAAACCATTTCCAAAAGAGATGCGCAAGCACAATTGCTTGACAATATGGATTTGGAACGCGAAAGAGGTATCACTATTAAAAGTCATGCGATTCAAATGAATTATCATTTAAATGGTGAGCAATATGTTTTTAATTTAATTGATACACCAGGGCACGTAGATTTTTCTTACGAAGTGTCTAGGTCTATCGCGGCATGCGAAGGTGCTCTTTTAATTGTAGACGCATCACAAGGAATTCAAGCGCAAACGATTTCTAATTTATACTTAGCCTTAGAAAACGATTTAACCATCATTCCTATTTTAAATAAGATGGATTTACCTGGTGCAATGCCAGAAGAAGTAAAAGATCAAATCGTTGATTTAATTGGATGTGATAGAGATGATATTATTCCTGCATCTGGTAAAACAGGTTTAGGCGTTGATAAAATTTTAGAGGCCGTAGTGGCTAGAATACCTGCTCCCGTTGGAGATGCAACTTTACCATTACAAGCATTAATTTTCGATTCTGTATTTAATTCTTTCAGAGGTATCATTGCTTATTTCAAAGTTGTCAATGGAGAAATTAAAAAAGGTGATAAAGTAAAATTTGTCGCAACTGGTAGCGAATACAATGCAGATGAAGTTGGTGTATTAAAATTAAATCAAGAACCTCGTGCCAAATTATCTACTGGCGATGTTGGATATATTATTTCTGGAATTAAAGAAGCGCGTGAAGTTAAAGTAGGCGATACCATTACACATGTTGCAAATCCAGGCGAAGCCATTCAAGGATTTGAAGATGTAAAGCCAATGGTATTTGCTGGAATTTTTCCAGTAGAAACTGATGATTTTGAAGAATTAAGAGAAGCCATGTTTAAATTACAATTAAACGATGCGTCTTTAGTGTTTGAGCCAGAATCATCGGCAGCATTGGGTTTTGGCTTTAGGTGTGGCTTCTTAGGCATGTTGCACATGGAAATTATTCAAGAGCGTTTAGAAAGAGAATTCAACATGACTGTTATTACTACAGTGCCTAACGTTTCTTATATAGCATACAGCACTAAAGGAGATGAATTTCAAGTGAATAATCCATCCGATTTACCCGATCCAAGTAAATTAGATTCGGTAGAAGAACCCTATATCAAAGCAACCATCATTACCAAATCTGAATTTGTAGGACCTGTTATGTCGCTTTGTATTAATAAACGTGGATTCATTATTAATCAATCTTATTTGACATCCGAAAGAGTAGAATTAATTTTTGAAATGCCGATGGGAGAAATCGTGTTTGATTTTTACGACAGGTTAAAAACTATTTCTAAAGGATATGCTTCTTTTGATTACCATCAAATTGGTTATCGTAAATCGGACTTAGTAAAAATGGACATTCGTTTAAACAGCGAGCCTGTAGATGCCTTGTCTAGCTTAATTCACAGAAGTAACTCTTTCGATTTTGGAAAAAAGATTTGTGAAAAATTAAAAGAACTTATTCCGCGTCAACAATTTGAAATTATTATTCAAGCTTCTATCGGTGCAAAAATTATTGCAAGAGAAACCGTAAAAGCATTGCGTAAAGATGTAACAGCAAAATGTTATGGTGGTGATATTTCTCGTAAAAGAAAACTATTAGAAAAACAAAAAGAAGGAAAGAAAAGAATGCGCCAAGTAGGTAATGTAGAAATTCCACAATCTGCTTTTATGGCTGTATTAAAACTAGACTAATTAATAAAATGGAATTACTTGACGGTAAAAAAATAGCAACAGCAATTAAATTGGAAATTGCAACAGAAGTAGCGCAAATGATGGCTTCGGGTATGCGAGCGCCAAATTTAATAGCTATACTGGTTGGTAACGATGGTGCAAGTGAAACTTATGTTAATAGCAAAGAAAAAAACTGTAAAGAAGTAGGATTCGATTCGAGTGTAATTAGATACGATGCAAACATTACAGAAGATTTTTTATTAGCAAAAATTAAAGAAATAAATCAAGACGATCGCATAGACGGTTTAATTGTACAACTCCCCTTACCTGCTCATATTTCTGTTGCAAAAGTAGTAGAAACAATAGATCACAAAAAAGATGTAGATGGATTTCATCCAATCAATATTGGTAGAATGAATAAAAATCTACCTTGTTTTATTTCAGCTACTCCAAATGGTATCATGATGCTATTAGCCCGCTACAAAATTGCAACGGCAGGAAAGCATTGTGTAGTGATTGGCCGTAGTCAAATTGTTGGTTCGCCTATGAGTATTTTAATGTCTTTAAACGCAGAGCCTGGCAATTGCACAGTTACCTTGTGTCATAGCAAAACACCAGATATTAAAAAATATACACTCGATGCAGATATTGTAATTGTTGCCATTGGCAAGAAAAACTTTTTAACAGCCGACATGGTAAAAGATGGCGCTGTAATTATCGATGTAGGTATGAATAGAGAAAATTCAACCGAAACAAAATCCGGATACAAATTATTTGGCGATGTCGACTTCGAAGAAGTTAAAACAAAGGCATCTTTTATTACTCCTGTTCCAGGTGGTGTAGGACTGATGACCATTGTATCACTTTTAAAGAATACTTTATCGGCAGCTAAAAAAGAATATTATCAATAAAAAAAATGCAAAATAACATCCCCGAAGACGGCTCTTTATTACCTGTAATGGAATCTTTTTATACCATTCAGGGCGAAGGATATCATTCGGGTAAAGCAGCTTTTTTTATTCGATTAGGAGGATGCGATGTGGGTTGTCATTGGTGCGATGTAAAAGAATCATGGGATGCATCTATACATCCACTCACATCTATTCAAACAATAGTAGACCAAGCATTACAACACCCATCAAAGGCTGTAGTAATTACTGGAGGCGAACCCTTACTATATAATTTAACACCTTTAACAGCAGCTTTAAAAGTAAACGGTATTCAAATATTTTTAGAAACTTCTGGCGCTTATCCATTATCTGGAAATTTTGATTGGATTTGTTTATCACCTAAAAAATTCAAAGAGCCTATGCAAGGCATCATGCCTGTAGCTGGCGAATTAAAAGTGATTGTTTTTAATCAATCTGATTTTGAATGGGCCGAAAAATTTGCTGCCCAAGTAAATAAAACATGTAAATTGTATTTACAACCCGAATGGAGTAAATCAAAAGAAATGACGCCTAAAATCATTGAATATGTAATGAAAAATCCACAATGGGAAATTTCTTTGCAAACCCATAAATTCTTAAACATCCCCTAATCGCTTATTCCCCATTCGAGATAAAATACTATCTTTAATTTTATCACCTATGAAAAAACTGCTATTACTTATTTTATTTTTTGTTCAAACTAGTTTGTTTGCACAAGAAAAATATACTTCTAGCAATACTAGAGCAATTGGTGCTTACGAAAGGTCAAGTGTTTATTTAGGACAGAAACTCTACAATACCGCTTTAAAAGATTTACAAATAGCCATTGGCATTGATCCAAATTTTTTAGAGGCCCATTACCGAATGGGAGATATTTTAAAAATATTAGGCAGGTACGAAGAAGCCAAAACCTGCTACCTCAGCGTAATAGCACAGCCCAATAGCTTTAAAAATATTAATTTTTCCTTAGCAGAATGTTATGCCTTTCAAGCTAATTATGATTCGGCTTATCCGCTATTTCAATCTTATTCCAGTACACCCGATTTATCAGATAATCGAAAAAAAGTATTGGCAAAATATTTAAGAGATTGTGAATTTAGTATCGAGGCTGTTCAACAACCTGTCCCCTACGATCCCATTAATTTAGGTCCAAGTATCAATACGCAAAACCAAGAATATTTACCCGCTATAACTGCAGACGACCAAACCATTATTTTTACACGAAGAGCCAATACAGAAGATTTTTTTATATCCCAAAAAAACGAAAACAGCTGGAACCCTTCAATACCATTGAGTAGCTCAATAAATACACCAGGAAACGAAGGCGCACAATGCATCTCACCAGATGGACAATATTTATTTTTTGCTGGCTGTGGTAGAGCCGATGGCTTAGGTAAATGTGATATTTATTATGCAAAAAAAGTTGGCGACAAATGGTCTACGCCACAAAATTTAGGCACACCTATTAACAGTCAATATTGGGAATCGCAACCCACTATTTCTGCAGACGGAAAAACACTTTATTTCGTCAGTGACCGCAAAGGCGGCTATGGAAGTTATGATATTTATAAATCAACTTATATTGGTGCTGGCAAATGGTCGACGCCACAAAACCTAGGCCCAAATATCAACACAGCCGGCGAAGAGTTTTCGCCATTTATTCATGCAGACAATACCACCTTGTATTTTTGCTCGGATGGTTGGCCTGGATTTGGTGAAAAAGATATTTTTTTTAGTAAGAAAGCAATCAATGGACTTTGGCAAAAACCAAATAATTTAGGTTATCCCATAAATACACCGAAAGAAGAAAGTAGTTTATTTATAAGTAACGATGGTAAACAAGCTTATTTTGCTTCTGATAATTTAAAAGGTTACGGTGGTCTGGATTTATATTCTTTTGAGTTATACGAAGCCGGAAGACCCGAGAAAGTGACTTATGTAAAAGGAATAGTGTACGATAATCTAACAAAAGCAGTGTTAGCAGCGCAAGTCGAAATAATTGGCTTGCAAAATTTTGATACCGTTTACCAATCAGTCTGTAATGCAAGCTCTGGAGAGTTTTTAGCGAGTTTACCAGAAGGTAAAACTTATGCGCTAAATGTGAGCATGGATGGTTATTTGTTTTATTCAGGACAATTTATTTTGTCAAACAAAAACAATATAGAACCGTTTAATTTATCAATACCCCTCGACCCCATTGCCATTGGTGAAAAAGTGGCTTTAAAAAATATATTTTTCGAAAGCAATAGTTTTCAATTGAAAAACGAATCAAAGTATGAACTCATCAAGCTCAGCGAATTTTTAATTAGCCAGCCACAAATAAAAATAGAAATTGGCGGACATACCGATTATATAGGTGATGATAAAACAAATGTATTATTGTCGAGCAATCGAGCCAAATCCGTATTCAACTACCTAGTAAAATTAGGTGTTTCAAGCCAGCAATTGGTTTATAAAGGTTATGGTAAATCCCAACCCATAGAAAGTAACAACACAGAACAAGGCCGTGCCAACAATAGAAGAACTGAAATTAAAATAATAGAAAAATAACATATGAAAACTCAAAATTTTAAAAGCCATGGCCGATTAGTCACTGGATATCACAAAGTATTATACCCTATGTTATTAGCTGGATTGGTGGGCTCATGTATTAATTTAAGCCAATCTTGTGCAAATGGAAATTGCTATGCTGCCAGCTTAATTGTATTGTTATTTTTAACGGTAATGCTATCCGCTTACTTTGGGAGATCATTTGCTTTAAGAGCACAAGACAGGGCCATTAGAGCCGAAGAGAACATGCGTCATTTTATCATGACTGGTAAGCCATTACCAAGCGCATTAACTATTAGACAAATTATCGGATTACGATTTGCATCGGACGAAGAGTATTTGGAATTAATAAAAGATGCAATCGAAAATAATTTAAAAGAAAAACAAATTAAAGCGAAAATAAAAAACTGGAAAGCAGATTTTTACCGCGTTTAATTTTAAATAATAGCTGCTCTAATTCGAACTAACTTTTCCATTAATTCGGCTAAGTTATCGAGATGTAACATATTCGCACCATCCGATTTTGCATTTGCAGGATCGGGGTGCGTTTCAATAAACAAACCGTCTGCACCTACTGCAATTGCTGCCTTTGCAATAGTTTCAATTAAAGCTGGATTACCTCCTGTAACACCACTTTCTTGATTTGGTCTTTGCAAAGAATGCGTACAATCCATAATTACCGGCACACCAAAAGCTTTCATTTCTGTAATGTTACGGTAATCCACAATGAGGTCTTGGTAGCCAAAAGTATTTCCCCTATCGGTTAACATGATATGAGCATTTCCGGAATCTTGTAATTTACTGATGGCATGCTTCATTGATGCACCCGATAAAAATTGTCCTTTTTTTACGTTTACAAACTTACCCGTTTTTGCAGCTGCAATTAATAAATCAGTTTGACGACATAAAAATGCAGGGATTTGCAAAATATCTACATAGGCCGCAGCCATTGCCGCTTCGGTGCTTTCGTGAATATCCGTAACCGTTGGCACATCAAAAGTTTGGCCAATTTTCTCTAAAATCTTCAAGGCTTTTTCATCGCCAATACCCGTAAAAGAATCAATTCTTGAGCGATTAGCTTTTCTATAAGAACCTTTAAAAATAAAAGGGATTTGGTATTTATCGGTAATGGTGATGATTTTTTCAGCAATTCGCAAGGCAATATCTTCGCCCTCGATTGCGCATGGGCCAGCCATTAAGAAAAAATTATTTGCATTGAGGTGTTTGATTTTTGGTAATTGCTGAATCATGTGAATATATTTAAGGGCTTAATTACCCAGTTCTGACATAAATTTAATACGCATTAATTGTATTTCTTCGCGGGTATAATCTTCTTCGCCTAAGTCTGAAAGTGCTGAATCAATTGAATCTGAGTCGGCTTGTCTGAAATAATCAAACACTTCATCTTGTCGATCTTCGTCTATGAGCTCGTCGATATAATAATTCAAATTTAATTTTGTTCCAGAAGAAACAATGGTTTCTATTTCGGTGATCATTTGTTCCATAGTAAAACCCTTGGCACTTGCAATGTCGTCTAGTGGAATTTTACGGTCTATGTTTTGAATGATGGCTACTTTGATCGCCGATTTATTCGCTGCGGTTTTTACCACCATATCCATCGGACGATCAATGTCGTTGTCTTCTACATACTTTTTAATCATTTCCACAAACGGTGCACCAAATTTTGCTGCTTTCCCGTTTCCAACTCCAGCAATTTGCTTTATTTCTTCAATGTTAATGGGATAATGCGTAGCCATTTCTTGTAAAGAAGGCTCTTGAAATACTACAAAAGGAGGCACATTATTTTTCTTGCCTATTTGTTTGCAAAGTTCTTTTAACATGCCAAATAACACCGCATCGCTTGCCGCAATGCCAGCGCCTGCTTCGTCGTCTGCGTCCACATCGGTTTCGAAATCACGGTTTAAAGTAAACAGGAGATCGGTAGGATGCTCCATAAAAGTAGATCCATTTTTGGTTACTTTTAATAAGCCATAATGTTCAATGTCTTTTTGTAAATAACCGGCTAATAAAGCTTGTCTGATTACTGATTCCCAAAGCTTTTTAGACTCCGTTTTACCAGCGCCATAACTACTTATTTTATCATGATCAAAATCGTGAATGGTTTTATTTTCGGCAGCTAATAAAATATCAATCACGTAATCACTATTGAATTTTTCGTTGAGCTCTTTAACAGCCTTTAATGTGGTGATTAAAAATTCTTTTGCATGGAATTTATCTTTTGGATACCTGCAATTATCACACATTTTATGACAAGCATCTTCGTTAAAGGTTTCGCCAAAATAGTATAAAATCTGTTTGCGCCTGCAAGCCGAAGACTCAGCATAATCAACTACTTCATTTAAAATTTGTGTACCAATTTCTTTTTCAGCAACTGGTTTGTCTTTCATGAATTTAGCCAATTTAGTGATGTCGCTTTCCGCATAAAAAGCAATACATTGACCTTCGCCACCATCTCTTCCAGCCCTACCGGTTTCTTGGTAATAGCCTTCTAAACTTTTGGGCATATCGTGGTGAATAACAAAACGGACATTGGGTTTATCTATTCCCATACCAAAGGCAATAGTAGCGACCACCACGTCTACATCTTCCATTAAAAAGGCATCTTGAGATTGTGCACGCTCTTTGGCTTCTAGGCCTGCATGGTATGGTATGGCTTTAATCCCATTTAAATTAAGTGCTTCGGCAATTTCCTCTACCTTTTTTCTGCTCAAACAATATATAATTCCGGATTTACCAGTATTGAGTTTAATAAACTTAATGATTTCTTTTGCAACATCTTTTTTGGGTCTAATTTCGTAATACAAATTAGTTCTGTTAAAAGAAGATTTAAATAAAGTCGCATTTTGCATTTGTAAATTCTTCATGATGTCTTGCTGCACTTTGGGTGTAGCCGTTGCGGTTAACGCAATCATGGGAACATGATCTCCAATTTGAGAAATAACAGATCTAATTTTGCGGTATTCTGGTCTGAAATCGTGACCCCATTCCGAAATACAATGGGCTTCATCTATGGCAACAAAAGAGACATTGGCCGATTTTAAAAAATCAAGATTTTCTTGTTTGGCTAAAGATTCTGGCGCAATGTATAATAATTTAGTATCGCCGCTCATTACATCACTTTTTACTTTAAGGATATCGGCTTTAGATAAAGAAGAATTTAGGAAATGGGCAATGCTGTCGTTACTGCCAAAAGCACGCATTTGATCCACTTGATTTTTCATGAGTGCAATAAGCGGAGAGATGACCAAAGCGACCCCATCAGACATTAAAGCTGGCAATTGATAACACATAGACTTACCAGCGCCTGTAGGCATAATTACAAAGGTATCGTTGCCAGAAAGCAAATTAGTGATTATTGCCTCTTGTTGGCCCTTAAAATTATCGAATCCGAAAAAGTTCTGTAGGTTATCAAATAGTAAATTCTTGGTCTCCATCATCCTAACTGCCCTATTATGAACATCTTATGCTTATGTTTAAATTGCAATCTAAAATAACATATTTTTGTGAATTATTCAGCATAATTTTGTAATAAATTGAAAGAACAAAACGAAATCATTGCAATAGCTAAAAAAGCTTTGCAAAACGAAGCTGAGGCTATTTTAAAGCTTCAAACGGCAATTAACGAGTCGTTTTATGGCGCGGTAAAAAGTATTTATCATGCAAGCGGCAGAGTGGTGATTACCGGTATTGGTAAAAGTGCCATCATTGCTAATAAAATTGTAGCCACCATGAATTCGACAGGAACTCCTGCCCTATTTATGCATGCAGCAGATGCCATTCATGGCGACCTGGGCATGATTCAACAAGACGATGTGATTATTTGCATCTCCAAGAGCGGCAATACCCCCGAAATAAAAGTTTTGGTACCCCTTTTAAAACAAAGCAAAAATACTTTAATTGCCATTGTGGGTAACACCGAATCTTATTTAGCCAAACAAGCCGATTTTATTTTAGACACTACCATAGCGGAAGAAGCCTGTCCAAATAATTTGGCACCGACAACAAGCACAACCGCTCAGCTTGCCATGGGCGATGCATTAGCCATTTGTTTATTAGCCTGTAAATCGTTTACCAGCGCCGATTTTGCCAAATATCATCCGGGTGGTGCTTTAGGTAAAAAATTATATTTGAAAGTAGCAGATTTAGCAATCAATAACGAAAAACCATCCGTAGCATTAAACACTCCTTTTTCGGATGTAATATTAGAAATCAGTAGTAAAAGATTAGGCATGACTGCCGTAATTGATGCAGGTAAAATTGTAGGTGTAATTACCGATGGAGACCTCAGAAGACTATTGTCTAAAGGAGATATCAGCCATTTAACTGCGCAAGAAATGATGGGCAAAAATCCAAAAACGATTGAAGCAGATTCGCTAGCCATTGATGCAATGGAAATGATGAAAAAAAATAATATCACACAAATTATCGTAACTCATGAAAATAATTACACAGGAGTGATACATTTGCATGATTTAATTAAAGAAGGAATTATTTAATATTTTTTTAAATAACAATGAAAGCAACAAATAAATATGCTGTAATTATGGCTGGCGGAATCGGAAGTAGATTTTGGCCAATCAGTAAAACTTCGCATCCAAAACAATTCTTAGATATTTTAGGTACAGGTAAAACCCTTATTCAACAAACCTTTGAGCGATTCGAAAAAATTTGCCCCAAAGAGAATATTTACATCGTTACCAACGAATCTTATCGTGCCTTGGTAAAAGAACAATTACCAACTATTTCAGACGATCAAATTTTAGGAGAACCCGCTGCGAAAAATACCGCGCCTTGTATAGCCTATGCTTGTCATAAAATAAATCAGAAAAACCCAGATGCACTCATTGCAGTTGCCCCTTCTGATCATATTATTTTAAATGAACAAGAATTTGTTAAGCAAATTGAAACTGCTTTAGTGACTGCAGCAGAAAATGATTTTTTAATTACCCTTGGCATTAAGCCTACTCGCCCTGATACAGGATATGGTTATATTCAATTTGTTGATAACAGCAAAACGAATGGCCATTACAAAGTGAAAACTTTTACCGAAAAACCAAATTTAGAAATCGCCAAAACATTTATTCAAAGTGGAGATTTTCTATGGAATGCTGGTATTTTTGTATGGAGTGCAAATAGTATTATCAAAGCATTTGCCAATTATTTGCCAGAATTAAATACTACTTTTCTAGAAGGCACTAAACATTATAACACACCGAAAGAAAGCGATTTTATCAACTTAATATATCCACAATGCAACAGTATTTCTATCGATTATGGCATTATGGAAAAAGCAGATAATGTACATGTGTTTGCAGCCGATTTTGGCTGGTCAGATTTAGGAACTTGGGGCTCCTTGTACACGATTATAGATAAAGATTATGTGGGTAATGCAGTAGTATATCCAAACAATGTGATGATGTACGATTCCTCTAATTGTATGATCAATACCAAGCCCGAAAAATTAATTGTAGTTGAAGGACTTCACGATTTTATTGTAGTAGATACCGATGAGGTATTGATGATTTGTCCTAAAAATAAAGAACAACAAATTAAAGAAATAGTAGCCGATGTTAAATCTAAAAAAGGAGAAAAATATATTTAATCTTTTTTTGCTCGAATTTTAAATAAAAAAAGCCAAACATTAGTTTGGCTTTTTTTTATCCTCTTTGTCGAAGAGCCTCGTAAAGTATCACTCCTGTTGCAACAGAGACATTGAGCGAAGCAATTCCTCCCTTCAATGGAATTTTCGCATAATGGTCTGCTATTCGAATAATGTCGTTAGAAATTCCATCCTCTTCCGAACCCATTACAATTGCAGTTGGCACGGTGTAATCTATTTCATAAATCGTTTGATCATTTTTTTCGGAGCATGCAATCACTTGCAATCCCGATTCTTGTAAATATTGCACTGCTGTTTTTAAGTTATTCACCCTACAAACAGGAATATTAAATAAGGCACCCGTAGATGTTTTAATTGCATCACCACTAATGGCAGCACTTTCGCGCATGGGTACAATTATTGCATGAACGCCAGCGCATTCAGCTGTTCTAGCGATGGCTCCAAAATTACGCACATCGGTAATTCTGTCTAAAATTAAAATCAATGGCACTTCACCTTTTTCAAAAACAAATGGTATAATATCTTCTACCTTATAAAAAGAAATAGGAGAAATATAAGCAATGATCCCTTGGTGATTGCCTCTGGTAATGCGATTGAGTTTTTCAACCGGTACTATTTGCATGCGAATGTCGTTTGCTTCTACTAAGGTTTTTAACTCTCGAAATAAATCGCCAGCAATTCCCTTTTGCACATACAAACTTTCGATTTCTTTACCTGCTTCGACCGCTTCGATAACCGCTCTAATGCCGAATACTAATTGATTTGGTTTTCCTTCCACTTTGTTAATTTTCCACAAACAAAGGGATAATTATGCGAACCACAAAAAAAACTATGCACAATTAGCTTATTAACACAAAAAACAGCTTTTTGATGAATAAATTAACTTTGTATTTGGGTTATTAACTTGTTATTCACAAGCAATGTTTATAAATGCCTATTCGAAAATAAACAGAAAGGCCAAAAATAAATGGTGGAGAAAAAATATGCTTAAATAGTGTTGCAAAGCATTAACTTTGTGTTCTGACATATGGAAAAAAGTACAATTAATACCCGTAACGACCGCCGCAAGAACGCGACCAGCTTAAATGGCCATTTAGCAAAAATACCTCCTCAAGCAATCGATTTAGAGGAAGCGGTATTGGGAGCTTTGATGCTAGAAAAAGATGCGTTGAGTGCCGTTATAGATATTTTAAAACCCGAAACTTTTTATGTTGATGCCAATCAGAAAATTTTCAGGGCCATTCAATATTTGTTTCAAAATAGTTCGCCCGTAGATATTCTAACGGTAACTAATCGTTTAAGACAAACTGCCGAACTCGAAGTGGTAGGCGGTGCTTATTATATCACCGAATTAACCAATAGGGTTGCTTCTGCTGCAAACATTGAATTTCATGCCAGAATTATTTCTGAAAAATTTATCCAAAGAGAACTTATTTCTATTTCTTCAGATATTATTACCAGCGCATACGAAGACACCACCGATGTACTTGAATTATTAGACAAAGCAGAAAAAAATCTTTTTGCGATTGCAGAAGGTAACATTCGAAGAGAGTCTTACGACATGAGTACTTTGATTCAAAAATCGATACAACAATTAGAAAGTTTAAAAGATAAAGTAGATGGATTAACAGGCGTAACAAGCGGTTTTGTTGAGTTAGACCGTCTTACTTCTGGCTGGCAAAACTCCGATTTAATTATTATTGCTGCACGCCCTGCAATGGGTAAAACGGCATTCGTATTAAGTTTAGCTAGAAATGCAGCCATAATCGGTGCTAAAAAAATTGCCTTATTCTCTTTAGAGATGGCCGCAGTACAATTAACCAATCGATTAATTTCTGCCGAAGCAGAATTACCTGCAGAGAAAATTAAAAAAGGAAAATTAGAAGCACACGAATGGCAACAATTAATGCATAAAGTGGGTAAGCTTTCGGATGCAGGAATTTTTATTGACGATACACCCGCATTAAATATTTTCGAATTAAGGGCAAAATGCCGCCGTTTAAAAGCTCAACACGACATCGATATGATTGTGATCGATTACCTCCAATTAATGGTAGGTTCGGGCGATAATAGATCGGGGAACAGAGAACAAGAAATTTCGGCTATTTCAAGAGCGCTAAAAAGTATTGCAAAAGAATTAAATGTACCTGTGATTGCTTTATCTCAATTAAGTAGAGCAGTAGAAACCCGTGGAGGTACTAAAAAACCAATGTTATCCGATTTACGCGAATCGGGTTCGATTGAACAAGATGCCGATATGGTATTATTTATTTACCGTCCAGAATATTATGGCTTTGATGTAGATGAAGAAGGAAACAACACGAAAGGTACTGCCGAAATTATCATTGCAAAACACAGAAATGGTGCGGTGGGTTCTGTTAAATTAAAATACATTGGAGAGTTTGTAAAATTTGCCGATATGGATGCAAACGATTATGGTAGCTTCCCAAAAAGCAATCCTCTTGGCCCTTCTAACGATTTTGATAACCATAAAAATGTGATTATTCGCCCAAGTAAAATGAACGATCGATCGGATGATGTTCCGTTTTAAGCTTGTAGTGCCGCTGTAATTAATCCCAATAAAATAATCAAAGCCGGTGGTGTTTTGGTAAACTTCAATAACACAAAAGTAAAGGCTACAATGATTAATTGAATTGCGTTACCATTTATGGTTTGCAACATAATGAAAAATGCTGCAATGGCAAATCCTACGGAAACCGAATTAATTCCTACTAAAGCAGATTGAATAGCTTTTTTTGTTTTTATTTTATCCCAAAAAGGGAAAATAGTTAAAATAAAAAGTAAGCCTGGCAAATTAATTCCAATCAAGGCAGCTAAACTGCCTATAAGCTGAGCACCAATACCCGCGCCCTTTACAGACATTGCACCAATAAAAGAGGTGAAAGAAAAAAGAGGTCCAGGAATAATTTGTTGCAAGGCGTAACCAGACATAAACTCTGGTGTGCTTAAGTAATGTTTCATTTCTACAAATTCGGTATACAGCAAAGGCGCTAATACTTGCCCACCACCAAAAATAAAAATACCGTTTCTATAAAAATTCTCGAACAACCTTACTGGCAAAGAAAACACCGATGTTCGATTAATAATTGCACCTAATAAAGCGAAAAATAAAAACACCAAAATAAGCGGAATAATTTTTTTCCAATTTGTTTTAATAAAATCTTCTGGTTTTTTTTCTTCCGGAACTTTTAAAAAGAAATAAGAAAACAAAA
>CAIKLP010000017.1 GCA_903828245.1 uncultured bacterium
AATTACATCTTGGTGGTTTTTTGCAGCGGCTCTAATTAAAGAAATGCCACCAATATCAATTTTTTCGATAATTTCTTCTGAAGATGCGCCAGAAGCCACTGTTTCTTCGAATGGATATAAATCAACAATCACCAAATCAATTGCTGGAATTTCGAACTGTTGAATTTCTGCTTGATCAGAAGGGTTTCCTCTTCGGTTTAAAATTCCACCAAATACCTTTGGATGCAAGGTTTTGACTCTACCTCCCAAAATAGAAGGGTAGCTTGTTAATGTTTCGACCGGTATTACCGGCACATTCATTTCTTTGATGAAAGTTTCTGTTCCACCAGTAGAATATATGGTTACGCCATGTTGATGAAGTAATTCAATGATTGGCGCTAAATTGTCTTTGTAATAAACCGAAATAAGGGCTGATTTAACCTTTTTGATATTTTCCATTAATGAAAGGGGATTGAAGCCGCAAATTTAGCAAAAAAAACGGGAATTATAAAGCCAGGCTCGCTTTCTCGGTCTTCTTTAATAGGTCTTCAATTATTCTTGGATAATGCAAATGTTCTAGTTGATGAACTTTGTATGCAAGTTTTTCGGTGGTATCTGTATTCTCTACCACACATTTATTTTGATAAATAATTTCTCCCTCATCAAAAGATTCATTTACATAATGAATGGTAATGCCTGTTTCGTGATCTTGGTTTGCTATTACTGTTTCGTGAATGATATCGCCATACATTCCTTTACCACCATATTTTGGCAACAAGGCAGGATGAATATTGATAATTCTTTTTGGGTATTGGCGAATGATATTTTCTGGGATCAACCATAAAAAACCAGCCAGCACAATGATGTCAATGTCTAGGTTTTTTAATAATTGCAAAATAGTGGAAGAATGGTATAATTCTTCTTTGCTGAAAACATGAGTTGGGATTTCGAAATTATCTGCTCGTTGTAAAACATAGGAGTCTGCTCTATTGGAAAGAACAATGGCTACTTCCATTTCTTTGTGGCGTTTAAAATGTTCCATAATGCGTTGTGCATTCGAACCAGAACCAGAAGCAAAAATAGCGATACGTTTCAAGGGCATTTAATTTGAATTCAAAAGTAGCAATAATTTTGCTTTTGTTGAAATCAAAATTAAATCAAAAAAAAGAGCGATATTTCTATCGCTCTTTTTTTTATTTACAAGTTGCCTCTCAGCGCTTGTTCTCTTTCGATGGATTCAAACAATGCCTTGAAATTGCCTTTACCAAAGGATGTTGCGCCTTTTCTTTGAATAATTTCGTAAAAAACGGTTGGTCTGTCTTCTACAGGTTTAGTAAAAATTTGCAATAAGTAACCTTCTGGATCGCGGTCAACTAAAATGTTTAGGTTTTTTAATGCCGCTACATCTTCATCAATTGCACCTACACGATCAATTAAATCTTCGTAATAAGATTCAGGGACTACTAAAAAATCTACGCCTCTGTTTCTCATCTCTGCCACTGTTTTTAAAATATCGTCTGTTGCAACTGCGATATGTTGCACTCCAGCACTTTTGTAAAAATCAATGTACTCTTCTATTTGAGATTTCTTCTTGCCTTCTGCTGGTTCGTTGATTGGAAATTTAATATATCCATTTCCATTCGATACCACTTTAGACATAAGCGCAGAATATTCTGTTGAAATATCTTTGTCATCAAAGGTTAATAAAATTTTAAAACCCATCACATCTTCATAGAACTTTACCCAAGTATCCATTTCTCCCCAACCAACATTGCCAACACAATGGTCTACAAATTTTAAACCAATTGGTTTACTAATGGTATCTTTTGGTGTTGCTTTAAAGCCAGGCATAAATACCCCTTTGTAATTTTTTCTTTCTACAAATGTATGGATGGTATCGCCATAGGTTTTAATAGAAGCAGTTACTATTTCTCCATATTCATCTTGATGAACCTGAGGCTCGTAAACGCCAACTGCACCGCGTTTGGTTGTTTCTTCGTAAGATTTCCTAGCATCATCCACCCAAAGCGCTAACACTTTTACGCCATCGCCATGTAAATTAATGTGCTTAGAAATTTCACTATTGGGATCGAAAGAGGTAGTAAATACCAATACAATTTTATCTTGTTTTACGGCATAAGAGGCGCGACCTCTCACACCTGTTTCTGGTCCAGCATAAGCAATTAATTCAAATCCAAATGCAGATCTGTAAAAGTAAGCAGCTTGTTTTGCGTTACCAACATAAAATTCAATATAATCGGTACCTAACAAGGGTAAAAAATCTTTAGCCGGATCGTTGTCTTTATGTAATGCAGCGAGTTGATTCGCTTGGTCTATAGTTTCCATTTTATTAATTTTAGGAATAAATTATTCTTGATTTAACCAACTTTTGTAATAGTCTTCATCTTCAATGGCAATAGCATCTTCGGTGAGCATTAATGGTCTAAAAGGGTCTACCATTACGGCTAATTCTTCGGTTGCATCTTTGCCAATGCTTTTTTCAACGGTACCAGGATGTGGCCCATGAGGAATGCCTCCGGGGTGTAAAGTAATTTGTCCTTTTTCCACACTTTTTCTGCTCATGAAATCGCCATCTACATAATACAATACTTCATCCGAATCCACATTGCTATGGTTGTATGGAGCAGGAATAGATTCAGGATGGTAATCAAATTTTCTAGGCACAAAAGAACACACTACAAAATTATGCGCTTCGAACATTTGGTGCACTGGAGGTGGTTGGTGAATGCGACCAGTGATTGGCTCAAAATCGTGAATAGAAATGGCATAAGGAAAATGGTAGCCGTCCCAACCAATAAAGTCGAAAGGATGTGTACCGTAAGTATAAGGATAAATTAATCCTTGTTTCTTAATCAATACTTTGAAATCTCCTTCTTGATCGTGCGTCTCTAAGTTATTTGGCAATTTCATGTCACGCTCACAATAAGGAGAATGTTCCAATAGTTGACCATGATTATTTCTGTATTTTTTAGGCGTACGAATTGGCGAAAAAGATTCGATGATAAATAGGCGATTGTTTTCGTCGTTAAAATGTATTTGGTAAATAGTACCTCTTGGTATAACGATGTAATCACCGTATTCGAATTTAATTTCGCCGAAGCCTGTTTTCAATACACCCGAGCCTACATGTATAAAAATAATTTCGTCTGCTTGCGAATTTTTGTAAAAATAATCTGTCATAGATTGCTTAGGTGCAGCAAGTGAAATATGCAGATCATCATTTACCAAAACAGGTTTTCTCGATTGTAAATAATCGTTTTCGGGTTTAATTTTAAAGCCAATTAAACTCGTGTGTTTTAAGTGTTTTGCCTTTGCAATTTTTGGTTCTACATTGTAGGGCTCGCCTAAATGCTTTACCAATGTTGGAGGATGGCAATGATATACTGTTGAATATACACTTGAAAAACCTTCAGTCGAAACCAATTCTTCTGCATAAAGTTTTCCGTTGGGCTTGCGAAATACGATGTGTCGTTTTTTCGGGATTTGCCCTAATTGATGATATATAGGCATAATTTTATAAGCTTATTTTGGGTTGAATTTAATAAAAAATGGTGTGAAAAATGCGTATTCTATTAAAAAGAATATTGGGCGAAAACAATTTTAGCAATTAAGGCTTTTCTAAAATTATTTTCTATGTGTTTTTTTGATTGTTTTTGTAATAAAACCACTTCTTTTGGATTAAATATACTACGAAGATAAGCAATCCCTATGGAATTTAAAATATTCCCTTTTATAAGGTGAAATGCTCCTTTTTTTATAGATTTGAATATAATTAAACGATAAGACATGAAACTAGTATCATATCAAACAGAAGGCATTGCGCAATTAGGCGTTTTTATAAAAGGACATATATATAATTTACATTCATGCGATAAATTAATTCCGCATACCATGAGCGAATTTTTAGCTGGCGGTGTAGAATTAATGGATAGAGCAAAAGTAATAAATGAAAAAATTATAACTGGCCAATTAGCGGCTAAAGAAGAAGTATTTTTTGAATTACTTGCACCAGTTCCCAATCCAACTTCTTGCAGAGATGGTTATGCATTTCGTCAACATGTGGCTGCAGCTCGCAGAAACAGAGGTGTTCCCATGATTCCCGAATTTGATCAATATCCAATTTTTTATTTTACTAACCACAATGCCATTCAAGGTCCTGGCGAAATAGTTTGTATGCCAGATCATTTTCAAAAATTAGATTTTGAGTTAGAAATTGCCATCGTAATTGGTAAAAAAGGTAGAAATATTTTAGCAAAAGAAGCAGACGAATATATCGCTGGATTTATGATCATGAACGACATGAGTGCAAGAACTTTACAAATGGAAGAAATGCTATTGAATTTGGGACCTGCTAAGGGTAAAGATTTTTCAACAGTTATTGGTCCATGGTTGGTTACACCAGATGAATTAGCGCAACACCTTGTTCCTGCTAAAGCAGGACATGTTGGAAACAATTATAATTTAAGTATGAAATGCTGGGTGAATGGACAAGAAGTTTCGCAAGGTAATGTAGCCGATATGGATTGGACCTTTGCAGAAATTATTGAGCGTTGTGCTTATGGTGTAGATATTTTACCTGGCGATGTAATTGGTTCGGGAACAGTGGGTACAGGTTGCTTTTTAGAATTAAATGGCACCAAATTATTAAACGACCCCAATGCCCAAACACAATGGTTACAAGATGGAGACGTAGTAGAAATGGAAATTGCGGGCTTAGGTATATTAAGCAATACCATCAGAAAAGCAGCTAGCGATTTTTCTATTTTAAAATTGAAAAAATAAGCCCATGATCTCTCATTTATTAGCAGATTTAAGTACAACACAAACGCAGATGATTCTGCAAAATGCAATAGCGCCAAGGCCTATAGCCTTTGTGAGTACGATTGATGAAGCAGGAAATATTAATTTAAGTCCATTTTCTTTTTTCAATATGTTTAGTGCAAATCCGCCGATTGTTATTTTTTCTCCAGCCAAAAGAGTGCGCGATAATACTTCAAAACATACTTTAGAAAATGTATTAGCCATTAAAGAATGCGTCATCAATATGGTGAATTATGACATGGTTCAACAAATGTCTTTGGCCAGTACCGATTACCCTAAAGGCGTGAACGAATTTACCAAAGCGGGTTTTACGGCATTGGCTTCGGATTTAGTGAAACCGCCAAGGGTAAAAGAATCGCCTGTGCAAATGGAATGCAAAGTGAGAGAAGTGATTGCTTTAGGTGATGCGCCAGGTGCAGGAAACTTAGTGATTGCAGAAATTTTAAAAATTCATATTGCCGAAAATATTTTAGACGCGGAAGGTAAAATTGATCCGATTAAAATGGAACAAGTGGCGCGTTTAGGTGGAGATTGGTATTCGAAGATTACACCAGACAGTTTATTTAAAGTTGCAAAGCCTTTAACCACCATGGGTGTAGGGGTTGATGCAATTCCTGAAATTTTCAGAAATGCAAATTTTTTAACAGGCAATCAATTAGGAAAATTAGGAAATGTAGAGCAGGTGCCTACACTTTCAACACAAGAAATTCAAGCATTACAAATAAAAGATACTGCAAATTTACAGCAACAAATTAGTCAATTAACAGACAGCAATGATTTGATCAATGCCTGGAAATTAATGGTTGCCAATAAAAATTAAACGGTAGTTAGCGCAACAGGAATAACTTTCCCATTGATTAATTTGCCCGCATGCAAGGCAAAATCTGCAATGTATTTTCCCATTTCAAAAGCCATTGCTCCGGCATTAGTACCAGGCATAGCTATTTCCAACATATCGGTTTGAACAGAACCCAAAGCAAGTGCATTTACATGAATACCTTGTTCTTTCAGCTCAAGGGCTAAACACTCTGTAATACTATGTAGCGCAGATTTGCTGGCGCCATAAGAACTCAGTCCAGCAAACTTTTCGGAACCTTGAAAGCCACTCATACTGCCTATATTAAGGATATGCGCATCTTTTTCCATCAAAGGCACCATGGCTTGAATCATTTTAACATGACCTAACACATTGGATTCAAACATGGCGTACCAGTCTTCGGCACTTTGTTGCATAAAAGGTTTATTAATTAAGGTGCCGGCATTATTGATTAAGATATTTATTTTACCAACTTTTTGTGTTAAAAAGGGAATCAATCCTTGCTCGTAATCACCACTAAAAATATCAAATTGTACAGGTAAAATTTCTGCTGCCGGATTTAATTGTTTGGCAATGGTGTGTAATCTTTTGAGGTTTTCTAAAGAGCGACCAATGGCAATAATCGTATTGTTTTCGTCTTTTGATAATTCGAGCGCTGTTTCAAATCCAATACCATTGCTGGCTCCAGTTAGGATGATATTTTTTTTCATCTTGATTTTTTAAACATCATAATCAATCACCACTTTTTCGGTAATTGGATGTGATTGACAAGTTAAAATATAACCATCTGCTACTTCCTCTTCTGTTAATGCAAAGTTAGCATCCATGATTAATTTACCTTCTAATATCTTTGCTCTACAAGTGCAGCATACCGCGCCTTTGCAAGCAAATGGCACATCTAAATCTGCTTCAATTGCCGCATCTAAAATGGTATTACCATTGCTATTTAAATCTACTGTTGTTTCGTTCCCATCTAAAATGATGGTCACTTTAGCCGTTATATTTGAATTGTTTTGTTCTGCTGCAATGGCATTGTTTACGGCTTCTAATACAGCTGTAAAATATTCTAAATGAATTTTATTTTTTTGAATATCGAGTGATAATAAAGTTTCTTCTACATTTTTCATCATGGGTGCCGGACCACAAATAAAATATTCATTATCCTCATGTAAACCAATATAGTTTTCGATAAGAGCAGCAACTTTTTCTGTCGTCATAATTCCTTGATGTAATACTGGAATTGTGGCAAGGGGTTGATCTAAAATTGAAATTACTTTTAATTGTGGATGTTGTGCTGCTAAGTTATCGAGCCCCTCTTGAAAGATGCTTGCAGCCTCGGTTTGGTTGGCATAAAACAAAGTGATATTGCTATTGGGTTCTTGTTTTAAAACCGTTTTGATGATAGAATACATTGGTGTAATACCACTACCACCTGCAAAAAGAACAAAGTTTCTTTTATTAGTTGCAGCTAATTCACAATAGAAACTTCCCATAGGGCTCATCACTTCTATTGGGTCGCCTACTTTTGCTATATCATTTAAATAGCTGGATCCTTTACCTTGAAAAACTTTTTTGGCAGCAATTCTTAATTCCGTATCAGCAACCGGGCTGCTGCACAACGAATAAGAACGTCTAATTTCTTCCCCATCAACCATTAATTTTAAAGTCACATATTGACCCTGTATATAGTTATATTCTTGCTGTAAAGCTGCTGGAATTTGGAATGAAATGCTGACACAATCAGCCGTTTCTTTACGGATATCCTTGATTGTGAGTGTGTGGAATTTTGCCATTTGGTTTAATTTGCCGCTAAAATAGGAATAAGATCCTTTATAGAACAATAAATCCGCTTTTTTGTTTGCTTTTAGCAACCGAAAAGGATGCTTTGATTACCCAAAAAATGTTAAATTTGTATAGTAATAACTGATTCTATGAATAGCTTAAAATTAGATGAAAATCAATTAATCGAAAATTTCGAGGCAAAACTTGCCAAAAATGAAATGATTGAACCAAAAGATTGGATGCCAGACCAATACCGTAAACATTTAATTCGTCAAATTTCTCAACATGCTCATTCCGAAATTATTGGAATGCAGCCAGAAGGAAATTGGATTACGCGTGCACCAAGCATGCGTCGAAAAATGGTATTGTTAGCGAAAGTTCAAGACGAAGCAGGGCATGGATTGTATTTATATTCTGCAGCAGAATCGATGGGAATTAGCAGAGAAGAAATGCTCGATCAATTACATACAGGAGCGGCAAAATATTCAAGCATTTTTAATTACCCAACATTAACTTGGGCAGATATGGGCGCAATAGGATGGTTAGTGGATGGCGCTGCTATTATGAATCAAGTGATGTTGCAAAGAACTTCTTATGGTCCATATGCAAGAGCCATGGTTAGAATTTGCAAAGAAGAAAGTTTTCATCAAAGACAAGGTTATGAAATCATGAATGTGCTTGCTTCTGGATCTGCTGAACAAAAAGAAATGGCACAAGATGCACTCAACAGATGGTGGTGGCCTTCGCTCATGATGTTTGGTCCACGCGATGAAGAGTCTCCTAATTCTGCACAAGCTATCAAATGGAAAATAAAAAGAGAAACCAATGATCAATTGCGTCAACGCTTTGTAAACCAAACCGTGTCGCAAGTAGAGAAAATTGGATTAGTAGTTCCAGATAAAGCGATCAAATGGAATGAGGCTAAAAACGGATACGATTTTGGTGAAATTAATTGGGATGAATTTTGGACGGTAGTGAAAGGGAATGGCCCATGCAATAAAGCAAGAATTGCAGCAAAAATTAAATCACATGAAGAAGGCGCATGGGTTCGCGAGGCGGCAAATGCGCATGCTGAAAAAAATAATAAAACTAAAGCTGCTTAAATTATGAACGATTCACAAGGAATATTATGGGAAGTGTTTATTCAAAGTAAACCAGGTCAACCTCACAAGCATGCAGGTTCTGTTCATGCACACGATAACGAAATGGCTTTGCAAAATGCCAGAGATTTATATTGCCGAAGAAGCGAAGGCACCAATTTATGGGTAGTGCCGGCATCAGCAATTGTTGCCTCATCGCCAGAAGACATTGGTCCATTCTTTGAGACATCGAACGATAAAGTTTATCGTCATCCAACTTTTTATTCTGTACCAGAAGGTATCACACACATGTAATTTTATGAATAACCAAACATCATTGTTTCAATATATTTTAAAGATTGCCGATAACCAATTAATCTTAGGACATCGTTTGTCTGAGCAATGTAGCAAAGGCCCGTTTCTAGAAGAAGACATTGCTTGTTCGAATATTGCACTCGATTTAATTGGTGCTGCAAATTCTTTATATATCTATGCTGCAGCAATCGAAGGAGCAAATAAAACAGAAGATGATTTGGTTTATCTTCGTTCAGAAAGAGCATTCAGAAATGTGTTATTAGTCGAGCAACCCAATACGGATTTTGCTTATATCATGTGTAGACAATTTTTGTTTGATACCTATGATTATTTTTTTCAACAAGCATTACAAAATAGCAATGACCAAACACTTGCAGCCATTGCAGCTAAAACATTAAAAGAATCAACTTATCATTTAAGACATGCGGGTAATTGGATCATCAGATTAGGTGATGGCACAACCGAAAGCAATATGCGATTAAAAAATGCATTCAATAATTTATGGTGTTATGTGGAAGAGTTATTCGAGCAAGATGCCGCAGAATTAGACCTTGTAGCGCAAGGTATTGCAGTAGATGCCCAATCAATTAAAAGCCAATTTTATAGTCATATAGCAGAAATTATGCAAACTGCAGGTTTGGAAATTCCAAGCGGTATATTTATGCAAAGCGGCGGAAAAAAAGGCGTACATACCGAGCACTTAGGTTTTTTATTAGCCGAAATGCAATCTGTTCACCGTTCTTTTCCAGGCGTGAAATGGTAAAAATGCTTCATTCAAAAGAGGTCTCTTTTATTTGGGATATTTTAAATGAAATTCCAGACCCAGAAATTCCTGTCATTAGTTTAGTTGAACTTGGTGTGGTGCGTGGGGTAGAATGGATAGATACCCAATTGCAAATTACCATTACACCTACTTACTCTGGATGTCCGGCTATGCGCATGATGGAAATGGATATTGAGCAAAGCCTTCGCAAAGAAGGAATCACAGATTTTAAAATAGTGATGCAATACCATCCTGCTTGGACTACCGATTGGATGAGCGAAGTAACAAAATCAAAATTAAAAACATACGGTATTGCACCACCACAAGCACATACAAAACAAAGAATTGGTGCTTTAATTTCAGATGCACCCACGGAAGTGGCTTGCCCGCAATGCAACAGTGTGAACACCAAATTAATCAGTGAGTTTGGTTCTACTGCTTGTAAATCTTTAATGAAGTGTAACGATTGTTTAGAAACATTCGATTATTTTAAATGTATTTAAAAATGGAACATATTAATTTTTCGATTTTAAATGGTGTGGCAACCATTGAACTCAATAGATCTGCTGTCTTGAATTCTTTTAACCGTCAAATGGCTTTAGAACTACAAGCGGTTTTAGATGATTGCCAAAGCGATGAAAGCGTGAGAGTAATTGTACTCGGTGGTGCTGGCAGAGCTTTTTGTGCTGGACAAGATTTAGCAGAAGCCATTGCAGCAGATGCACCACCCATAGATCAAATTGTTAGGGAACATTATAATCCTATTGTACTTAAAATAAGGAATATCGAAAAGCCGGTAATTGCTGCTGTGAATGGCGTTGCAGCCGGTGCTGGAGCCAATTTAGCTTTAGCATGTGATCTTGTCATTGCGGCAGAAAACGCATCGTTTATTCAATCTTTTTCGAATATTGGATTGATACCAGATACCGGAGGTACTTATTTTTTGCCAAGGCTTATTGGAATGCAAAGAGCAACGGCGCTGTTATTTTTAGCAGATAAAGTACCTGCACAAAAGGCGGTAGAGATGGGAATGATTTATGCTTGTTATCCTGCCGAAACTTTTGCGCAAGAAGTTTCCAACTTGGCAAATAAATTAGCACAAATGCCTACCAAAGGACTTGGCTTAACAAAGCGTGCGCTCAATGCTTCTATGCACGCAAGTTTAACAGAGCAATTAAAAACAGAAGAGTTGTTGCAATTACAAGCTGCAAATACATTTGATAATAAAGAAGGCATCAATGCCTTTTTAGAAAAAAGAAAAGCAAATTTCGTTGGTAAATAAATTTGATATGATAAAAGTAATTGGAGTAATTGGTTCGGGCGCTATGGGAACAGGCATTGCGCAAGTAATTGCCACAGCCGGATTAGAAGTATATATCTACGATTCAAATCCTGTGGCCATTAATGTTGCCAAAGATAATTTCAAAGAGTCGCTCGAAAAATTAGTCGCTAAAAATAAATTAACAGCTACTGAAGCGACGGCAATCGAAAGTAAAATTACTTTTCAAAATAATTTTAAATCTTTAGATGCCTGTGATTTAATTATCGAAGCCATTATCGAAGATTTACAAATTAAAAAACAAGTTTTTGCAGAGTTAGAAAAAATTGTTAGAAAAGATTGCGTATTAGCAACCAATACCTCTTCGCTTTCTATTGCTTCTATTGCAGCAGCTTGTCAATTTCCGGAAAGAGTAATTGGTTTGCATTTTTTCAACCCAGCAACCATCATGCCTTTGGTAGAAATTGTACCCGCTATACAAACAGCCGCCGATAACATTTTAGATGCCAGTTCGTTTGTTAATTTTATAGGAAAAACCGCCGTTGTTTGCAAAGACACACCAGGTTTTATTGTCAATAGAATAGCCAGACCATACTATGGCGAAGCGATTCGCATCATGGAAGAAAATATTGCAGACATTGCCACTATCGATTGGGCAATGAAAGAATTTGGTGGATTTAAAATGGGTCCCTTTGAATTAATGGATTTTATTGGTCATGATGTAAATTATAGAGTGACCGAAATTGTTTGGGCGCAATTTTTTTACGACAATAAATTTAAACCATCCATTGCGCAAAAAAGATTATTTGAAGCCAATCGATTTGGTAGAAAATCGGGAATAGGATTTTACGATTACCGCGAAGGTGCGACTACCTTAACGCCTAACAAAGATCAAGTATTGGGCGAATATATTTTTAGAAGAATTATTTCATTATTAATAAATGAGGCAATAGATGCTTTGTATTTTCAAATTGCCAGTAAAGAGGATATCGAATTGGCCATGCTGAAAGGGGTGAACTATCCTAAAGGCTTACTGCATTGGGCAGAAGAATTAGGTTTTGGAAGTATTTTAGAAAACTTAGAAGAATTAAGTTTTGAATATGCTGATGAACGCTACAGGCCAAGCGTATTGTTAAAACAAATGGTGCGAGAAAATCGTCGTTTTTTTAATTAAAAAATTTAGCAAATGAAGAATCAAGAAAAGGCTAAACAGATTGTTGCACAAATGATGGAAGGTGATGCATTTAGCCAGTGGTTAGGAATAGAAGTATTGATAGCCGAAGTGGGTTACGCTAAATTATCCATGAAAGTGCGTAAAGAAATGACTAATGGTTTAGCATTAACCCATGGTGGTATTACTTATTCTTTGGCCGACAGTGCACTTGCTTTTGCAGCCAATGCACATGGGCGTTTGAGCATGTCAATCGAAACAAGCATTTCGCATATTCATGCGGTAAAATGCGATGATGTGTTAACCGCCATTGCAACAGAAAAAAATTGTAGCAATCAATTTGCGCAATATGATATTGAAATAATCAATCAAGATAATATTAAAGTAGCCTTGTTTAAAGGCACAGTATATAGAACCTCAAAAGAGTGGTAATGGAAAAAAGTTTAAAAACAGCTTATTTAATTGATGGCGTGCGAACTCCAATAGGAAGTTTTGCCGGCGCATTATCAAAACTGAGGGCCGATGATTTAGCCGCTTTGGTGTTAAAAGAATTAATGCAAAGGAATCCAAGTATTGATCAATCGGCCATACACGATGTGATTATGGGTTGTGCAAATCAAGCGGGCGAAGACAATCGAAATGTGGCAAGAATGGCTTTGCTCTTAGCTGGAATGCCTGTTAGCGTTCCAGGTGTTACGGTAAACAGATTATGTGCATCTGGCTTATCTGCAAGTATGGATGCCGCAAGAAATATCATGACAGGCGATGCCGAATTAATGGTAGCTGGCGGAATAGAACACATGACTAGAGCGCCAATGGTGATGGCTAAAGCAGAAAGTGCTTTTGCAAAAAACATGGAAATGGCCGACAGTACTTTTGGTTGGAGATTTGTTAATCCAAAAATGAAAACACAATATGGTGTTGACGCAATGGGCGAAACAGCAGAAAACTTAGCAGACTTACATCAAATTTCGAGAGCAGACCAAGATTTATTTGCCATGCGATCTCAACAAAAGGCAGCAGCAGCAAAAGCTAGCGGCCGATTTGCAAAAGAAATTATTGCCGTAGAAGTACAACAAAAGAAAGAAACTATATGGGTTTCGGAAGATGAATTTATAAAACCACAAACTAATTTAGAGGGCTTATCAAAATTAAAACCCGCTTTTAGAAAAGACGGAACGGTTACTGCAGGAAATGCTTCTGGGTTAAATGATGGTGCTGCAGCAATATTATTTGCATCAGAAGCCGCCATTAAAAAATATAATTTAATTCCTAAAGCAAAAATAATTTCGATGGGTGTAATTGGAGTTATGCCTAATATTATGGGTATAGGCCCTGTTGAAGCTAGTAATTTAGCACTACACAAAGCCGGACTTAGCATTGCAGACATGGACATTATAGAATTAAACGAAGCCTTTGCCGCGCAAAGTATTGCATGTATTAGGTCTTGGGGTTTAGCAGATGATGATCCTCGCATTAATCCAAATGGTGGAGCCATTGCATTAGGTCATCCGCTTGGTATGTCGGGTGCAAGAATTTTAAATTCTGCAGCCATCGAATTACACGAAAAAAATAAAAGATATGCATTAGTCACCATGTGTATTGGTGTTGGACAAGGTTATGCAGTGATCATCGAAAAATGTTAATGATAAAAAAATGATTTTTGAATTCAATGGCTATCGCCCGGTAATAGATGAGAGTTCTTTTGTTCATCCTTTAGCTTCGGTTACAGGTAATGTGATCATCGGTAAAAATGTATACGTTGGTCCAAGTGCAGCTATTCGAGGAGATTGGGGGCAAATAATAATTGAAGATGGATGTAATGTACAAGAAAATTGTACCATACATTTATTCCCTGGTGCTACCGTTGTATTGCAAGCAGGTGCTCATATTGGGCATGGTGCCATTATTCATGGGGCGCAAATTGGTAAGAATGCGTTAATCGGAATGAATGCCGTGATTATGGATCATGCGGTGATTGGTGATGAATGTATAGTTGGTGCTTTATCTTTTGTTGCGGCAAATACCACAACAGCCAATCGAAAAGTTATAGTAGGAAATCCTGCAAAAGAAATAAAAGAGGTAAGCGACGAAATGTTAGCATGGAAATCGGAGGGTACTGCACTGTATCAACAATTGCCAAAAGATTGTAAAGAAACATTAAAAGCGTGTGAGCCTTTAAGGGAGATCGAACCCAATAGGCCAACGCAACAAGAAATATATAAAACCTGGAATTCAAAGAAATAAAAAAATGCAACAATTAGAAAATTATATTGCTGGGCAATGGGTTAAAGGTTCGGGTAAAGGAACAGATTTATTTAATGCCATCACAGG
>CAIKLP010000018.1 GCA_903828245.1 uncultured bacterium
ATTGGTTTCGGGGTTTGGGCCACCAGCCTTCACAGCCATTACAATGTCTTTGCCAATGCGGGTAAATGTTTTAGCCATTTTACCCCAACGTTTCATTTTGCGTTCTTTACGAAATTCGAATGCTCTTCCCATACTATTTTTTCAAATGATGTACGAAGGTATAGAAAATTTAAAATTTCTACAATAAATTAACCTTCCTTATAAATGTAATTATAAACCTGTATTGTGTCTGAAAAGCTTAATGGCTATGGCTAGCAAGATAATTCCAAATGCTTTTCTTAGAATATTTAAGCCTGTTTTACCAAGCAGTGTTTCGAGTCTTGAAGTGTTTTTTAATACAGCATAAACAAAAATCATATTAATAATAATTCCAAAAATGATGTTTTGTGTTTCGTATTCACTTTTTAATGATAATAGGGTGGTCATAGTGCCCGCGCCTGCAATAATTGGAAAGGCCAATGGAACAATCGAAACAGAATCTGGAATTTCATCTTTGAAAAAATTTGCACCCAATACCATTTCTAGTGCAATGATAAAAATAACCAAAGAGCCTGCAATGGCAAATGATTTAACATCTAAGCCAATAACGGCCAGTAATTGCTCTCCTAAGAATAAAAAGATAATCATTAAAATTAAAGCGACCATCGATGCTTTTTCGGATTGAATATGCCCTGCTTTTTTGCGCAATTGAATGATTATGGGTATGGCACCAACAATATCAATAATGGCAAATAAAATCATGGTGACCGAAATGATTTCTTTGAAGTTGAAATAATGCAAGATGGTATTTTTCATATTGTTTAATTAAAAAAAAGAGCCAGTATTCAAAAATAAAAATACTGGCTCTTTGTAATATTAATTTCGTGTTATTTATTTCTCTGAATTACGAATTTTACTATGGTTTTTACTGTAGGCATAATAAATAATAATGCCTAAAATCATCCACAATGCGGCAACTTTTAAGGTGGTATAATCTAATGCAACAATCATTCCACCGCATATGATGATACCTAAAATGGGTACTAATGGCACCAATGGTGTTTTAAATGGGCGCTCTAAATCAGGGCTCTTTACTCTTAAAATCCAGATACCTGCACTTACCAACACGAATGCCAATAAAGTTCCGAACGAAGTTAAATCGCCGGCAACACTACCTGGTACAAATGCTGCAAATAAGCCTACCAAAACAAATAAGATCATATTGCTTTTGTGTGGTGTGCTATATTTTGGATGTAATTCTGAAAATACTTTTGGTAATAATCCGTCTTTAGACATGGTATAAAATACACGGGATTGTCCTAATAACATCACTAAAATAACAGATGAAAATCCTGCTAAAATAGCAATGGTTACACCAGTTGCTAACCAACTATAACCACTCATGTAAGTAGAAATAACATAGGCAACAGAAGCTTCTTTTCCTTTAGCTGGATCAGCAAATTCGCTCCAATTGGCTACACCAGTTAAAACATGTGAAAACAAAATATAAAGAATGGTGCAAATAACTAATGAACCTAAAATACCAATGGGCATATCTCTTTTTGGATTTTTTGCTTCTTGTGCTGCAGTAGAAACCGCATCAAAACCAATGAATGCAAAAAACACAATCGCTGCGCCACCTAATACGCCACCCCATCCCCATTTAAAAAATCCTTCGTGACCAGGTGTTCCTTCTGGAATCATAAATGGTGTATGGTTTTCTGGTTTAATAAACTGCCAGCCTAAAACAATAAATAATAATACGATGGCAACTTTAATAAATACAATGATACCATTGAGTTTAGCAGATTCTTGCGTACCTCTAATCAAAACCATGGTTAATACGAATAATATAACAAGTGCAGGTAAGTTAATAATACCAGAAACTCCGTTTAAAGATTCGAAAGGAGAATGGGACCATTCATAGGGTATGGCACCACCTAATAATTTATTTAGATATTCGCTCCAAGCAATAGAAACGGTTGCTGCACCAAGTGCATATTCCATTATTAAAGCCCAGCCAATAATCCAAGCGACTAATTCGCCCATGGTGGTATAAGCATATGTATAAGCGCTTCCTGCTATTGGAATCATGGCAGCAAATTCTGCATAACACAAACCTGCAAATGCGCAACCTACGGCAGCCACAATAAACGATAAGGTTACAGCAGCGCCTGCGGCTTCACCCGCAGCAGCAGCAGTTCTAACAAATAAACCTGCGCCAATAATTGCGCCAATTCCTAATGCAATAAGATTCCAGCTACCTAGCGTTCGCTTTAAGCTACCTTCGCCAGTTGCATTGGCTTCTTTTAATAAATTCTCTATTGATTTAGTATATTTCATAAAGATTGAATAGATCTATTTTCAAACCTAATTAATTTTAACCAAAAAACATAGCCTAAATAGCATTTTGTTGGCTTAATAACAAAAAAAAAGAGCGCTAATGGGCGCTCCTTTTTTTTATATCTTCTGAAAGATTATTTTTCTTCGTTTGTTGATTTGCTTGCTTCGGTTTTAGCACTGCAGCTAGCTTTATCTTTACAATTAGCTTTGTCTTTACAAGCTTCCGAACTTCCGCTGCATTCCGACATATCGATGCCTTTATGCGCTTCTATCATTTTGATGCAAGCTGCTTTTTGTTCTGGGGTGCATTTCATGCTATCGCAATAAGCGGCACATGCTTCAGGAGTCATGCTCATGCATTTTGATAGGTCACAGTTACCCATGTCTACCGAATCCATGCCTGCACACATTTCTGTTTGTGCATGACAATTCATTTCTTTGCTTTCTGCATTAACTACAGCAATATAAGGTGCAATTACTAAAGAAACAATCGACATTAATTTAATTAAAATATTCATCGATGGTCCAGAAGTATCTTTGAATGGATCGCCTACGGTATCACCAGTAACAGATGCTTTATGTGGTTCTGATTTTTTGTAATACATTTCGCCATTAATCATCACGCCTTTTTCGAAAGATTTTTTAGCGTTATCCCAAGCACCACCAGCGTTTGATTGGAAGATTCCCATCAATACACCAGAAACAGTTACACCTGCTAATAAACCACCTAATACTTCAGGGCCAAAAATAAAGCCAACAAGAATAGGAGTGATCAAAGCAATGGCACCTGGCATCATCATTTCGCGGATAGATGCTTTGGTAGAAATAGCTACACATTTTTCGTATTCAGGTTTTGCTTTGTATTCCATAATTCCAGGAATTTCTCTAAACTGACGACGCACTTCTTGTACCATATCCATGGCTGCTTTACCAACTGCTTGTATACACAATGCAGAGAAAATAAATGGAATCATTCCACCTACAAATAAACCAGCTAATACATTTGCTTTGTAAATATCAATAGCATCAATTCCGGCAATACCTACAAATGCTGCAAATAAAGCCAACGATGTTAATGCTGCAGAAGCAATAGCAAAACCTTTACCAGTTGCTGCAGTTGTGTTTCCTACGGCATCTAAATTGTCTGTACGCTCACGCACTTCGGGAGGTAATTGACTCATCTCAGCAATACCACCTGCATTATCAGCAATTGGTCCGAATGCATCAATAGCTAATTGCATAGCTGTTGTAGCCATCATACCTGCTGCTGCAATGGCAACACCATATAAACCTGCACAGTAGTATGAACCCATAATACCCGCAGCCAATGTTAAAATTGGAATAACAGTAGATTTCATTCCTACCGATAAACCACCAATAATATTAGTAGCATGACCAGTTGATGATTGCTGAATGATAGACATTACAGGCGCTTTGCCCATTGCAGTATAATATTCTGTTACTATACTCATGATGGCACCTACTAAAGTTCCAACAACAATGGCATAGAATACATTTAATTTTGTAAACTCATAACCTCTTAAGCTTAATGTTTCTGGCAACATCCAATTAACAATAAAATAAGAAGCGGCAACAGTCAATAACATAGAAGACCAGTTACCAATATTTAAAGCATTTTGTACACTCGATTTTTCATCTTTAATAGTTACAAACCAAGTTCCTACAATAGAAAACAAAATGCCTAAACCACAAATTACCATGGGTAATAAAATAGGAGACATGCCATTAAAATTATCGCTGCTTGCGTTAATTTCTTGACCTAAAACCATAGTTGCTAAAATAGTTGCTACATAAGAACCGAATAAATCGGCACCCATACCTGCAACGTCACCTACGTTATCGCCTACGTTATCTGCAATAGTTGCAGGATTACGCACGTCGTCTTCTGGAATTCCAGCTTCTACTTTACCTACTAAATCGGCACCCACATCGGCAGCTTTGGTATAAATACCACCACCCACACGCGCAAACAATGCAATTGATTCGGCACCTAATGAGAAGCCTGTTAATACTTCGATCGCTGTGGTAACGGTGTTTGCACCTAAATCAGCAAATATGCTTAAGAATGCGATAAACAATCCACCTAATCCTAAAATGGCTAAACCAGCAACTCCTAAACCCATTACGGTTCCACCTGTAAACGATACTTTTAAAGCTTGCTTTAAACTAGTACGAGCAGCTTGTGTAGTACGAACATTCGCTTTGGTAGCTACTTTCATACCTATATAACCAGCAGTAGCCGAAAATACAGCTCCAATAATAAACGAGATAGAGATAATCCAACTAGAATGAATGGCTTTGCCATTTACTTCGTGGATGGTTCCAGAATAAGCCAATAATGCTGCTGCAAAAACAACAAAAATGCTCAATACTTTCCATTCTGCTTTTAAAAATGCCATGGCACCATCTGCAATATAACCAGCTAATTCGGTCATTTTTGCATCGCCAGCATCTTGTTTAGATACCCATGCGCTTTTGATAGCCATTACAATAAGGCCAATTACGCCTAATGCGGGAATAAAATAAATTAAATTGCTTTGTAAAAAATCCATAAGGTTTTTTTGATTTATGTTAAAATTAAAAATTCAAGGATTGCAAAAATACGCCCTTTAGCCGAATAATCAAACCTTAAGGATTTTTATTGTGTAAAATGATGAATATCATTTGCATAATTCACTATAAATCATATATTTAAATATCTTTTAATTTATAAAAATACAGCCTATGAGCAATCTAAATAAGTTAATTGCACTGAAAAACAAGCATGTTTTTAATATCTCTCCTAACGAAAACGTATTTAGTGCCTTAAAAATGTTGGTAGATAATAATATTGGTGCTTTAGTAGTAATGGAGCAGGGAAAGACTTTGGGGCTTTTTACAGAACGTGATTATGCAAGGAAAGTAGTTTTGTTAGGTAAAAACTCTAAAGAGGTATTGGTTGCAGAAATCATGAATAAACAACCAGTTATTTTAGCTCCGAAAGATACTATTGCAAATGCTATGCAATTGATGACTGATAAAATGGTTCGTTACATTTTAATTATGGAAAACGAACAGCTCTTGGCCATTGTTTCGATTGGCGATTTGGTAAAGTATATTATTGATCAACAAGACCAAACCATACAATATTTAAATAAATATATTTCCAGTTAAATCTATTTTAATTTGTTTTTAAATGCTTTTTGAAACTTTTCCACTTTAGGTCTAATCACAAATTGGCAATAAGGTTGATCGCCGTTTTGGTTGAAATAATTTTGATGGTATTTTTCTGCTTCGAAGAAAATAACTGCAGGAACAATTTCAGTTACAATTTCATTTTCGAAAGCGCCTGATTTTTGCAATTCAGTTTTGTAAAATTCGGCAGTTGTTTTTTGTTCACTTGAGTGATAAAAAATAGCTGAACGGTATTGTGTTCCTACATCGCCGCCTTGTTTGTTTAAAGTTGTTGGATCGTGACTTTCCCAAAAAGCTTGTAATAAAGTTTTATAAGTTACTTTTTTAGGATCAAAAATGAGTTGACAAACTTCTGCGTGACCGGTGTTACCAGTACAAACTTCTTCGTAAGTTGGGTTGGCGCGCGTGCCTCCTTCGTATCCAGATTTAACCGTTACGACTCCTTCAATTTGCTGAAATATAGCTTCAACACACCAAAAACAGCCTGCTCCAAAGGTAGCGGTGTCGGTCGTTTGCGGGTTTTCGATTTCTTGGTTCATGGTAATTTTTTTTGCGTTCAATGGAACAGAGGTACATCCCAAAATAACGGTTAACAATACAATTGGGAGAATTATTTTCATTTTTTAAAAAGTCATGGTTATACCAAAACTAGGCAAGAATGGCAATTGGTATTTCTTTGCATAAGATATTCTATCAAAATAAAATAAATTATTTCTATCGTAAACATTTGTTACGCCCAAGGTAGTTTCTAAAATATTGTTTTTACTAAACTCCCATTTCTTTTTCATAGAAATATCTAAGCGATGGTACCAAGGCAAACGGCCTAAATTTAATTGTCCATAAATAACACCTAATTGTCCATTTTGTTCGGTATAAGAACTATTAATATTTTCGAATAAAATTTTCTCGTAAAATCCTTGCGTTTGAGTGAATGGGAAGCCCGAACCTAAGTTCCAGCGACAATCAAACTCCCAATTGTGTTTTTTACCAAAAGCATAAGTGCCCACAATGTTTACATTGTGTCTTCTGTCGTAATGTGGGTTATAGTTTCTGATACCATCGTACCTGCTCACATAACCCAGCGAATAGGTCGCCCACAAATACAAGTTTTGTTTTTCGTATTTAAAGGTAAAGTCAATTCCTTTGGCTACACCATCTTCAATAACATAGTCTTCTCTTTGATAGGCAGGTTTGTCTTTATATTCAGCTGTATTTGGATAAATTTTATCTCGGTTAATATTCGTTAACTGATCAAATTGCTTTATATAACCTTCCACATTAATTTGGAATCGGTTGGTTACATCAAATTCAAAACCTGCAATAATGTGACGTGCTTTTTGAAGTTTGCTGGTTACTGGTTTTCCTCTAAAAGTAGCAGGTGCATCTTCTGGTCCCGATAAAAATCCATAAAACAAGTTCACGATATCACGATCAGAACCAGCGCTCAATAAATTTTGACTAAAGAAACCAGATGCTAATTTAAATCTGACAAATTCTGTAATAATATATTTGGCACTAAACCTAGGCTCTATAGACATTTCGGCCAACGAAGCATAATAATGTGCGCGAATACTTGGTTCTAAAATGAGTCTGTTGCTTGCATATTTATATTTAGTAAATGCAGCAATTTCTGAAGTAAATTGTTCTTGTTTAATAACGGTATTAGCCGCATTGGTAAATTGAAAATCGGTTTGGAAACCTAACATTTCAATGCCATATTTTAATTCATCTTTACCAATAAAATAAGTGAAATTTAATCCAGCGTTGAAACCATTAATTTTACTAAAACGGGGCTTGCTAGTTAATTCTTTCATGCTAATATCATAACCAGAATAAGCGAAAGAACCATCGACTAAAACCGAAGAGGAACCAGGTATAACCACAAAACTACCGCCAAAACCAGTGCTATTCCAAGCAATGGCTGCTGGCGCTTTGTAATTTACTTGGTCGGTAAACTTAAAGCCAAACAAGTTGAGTTTGCTACCATTGGTGCTATTGAAAGAAATTTTTCCATACAAATCGGTAAAATTATAAGGTAATCCAGCGGTATCTACATAGCTATAAATATTTTTTGCGGTGCGTTCTAAGTAAGAAGTTCTGCCAGATAAAATAAAAGAAGAAGTGGACTTTCCTTCTTCATATTTACTTAAAGGTCCTTCTAATAAAAGTTTACTCGTAAATGGATTGCTACCAATTTTCCCGCTTAGTTTTTGTTTATTTCCATCGCGTGTGGTAATATCCATTACAGCAGAAATTCGGCCTCCGTATTCTGCGCCAAAACCACCGGTGTATACATCTGCATTTCTAATAATATCTGTTTCGAAAACAGAAAATAATCCTATCGAGTGAAATGGATTATAAACAATCATGCCATCTAACAATACTTTATTTTGAATAGGGGAGCCACCACGAATATATAATTGACCGCCTTGGTCGCCTGTAAAGACAACGCCTGGTAGTATTTGAAGGTATTGTGCTAAATCTGGTTCGCCACCTACAGAGGGAATTCTATTAATTTGTTTTGGAGTAACTTTAGCTACCGAAACTTTTGTTTCGGTTAAGTTTTCGGTTTTATCGGCAGTAATATCAACGGTATTAATGTTGACAGATTTTTGTGTTAAATAAATATTTTGTGTTATTCTGCCTCCAGGCTTTAGGGTTATTCTAATTTTTACAGTGTCAAATCCAACGCCGGTGCTGCTTAAAATATACGATCCAGGATTTATTTTGCTAAGGTTATAAAATCCGTTTACATCACTTGCATTACCATTGCTTGTGCCTTCTAAAAATACTTTAGTGAAGATAATCGGTTCGCCTGTTTTTTTATCGTAAACAAAACCTCTTACTTCTGCAAATTGTGCTAAAGCAGGAATTGCAGTTAAAGTTAAAAACGCAAGAAGCAGGATTTTTTGTATTCTTTTCATATATGCTAAAAGTTTGCAATATAATAGAATATAGCTTTAAAAGCGCGTTTTAATAGGAAAAAATCGATGAAAAAGGAGAATTAGGCTCCTTGTTGACCAGCCAATAAATAGAGAACAGCCATTCGAATCGCAACGCCGTTTTCTACTTGATCTAGTATAATAGATTGTTTAGCGTCGGCCACATCACTCGAAATCTCCACCCCTCTGTTAATGGGTCCTGGGTGCATCACCACAATTTCTTTTGGTAAAGAATCGAGCAAACTTTTAGTTAAACCATGCATCATGGTATATTCTCTTAAGCTTGGAAAATATTTAATGTCTTGTCGTTCTAATTGTATTCTTAGCATATTGGCTACATCGCACCAAGCTAGTGCTTTGCGTAAGTCGTGCTCTACGGTAACGCCAAGGCTTTCAATGTATTTTGGAATCAGTGTAGTTGGTCCGCAAACTTTAACTTCTGCACCTAATAATTTTAAGCAAAGAATATTAGAAAGTGCAACTCTTGAATGCATAATGTCACCGATAATTACTACTTTTTTTCCTTTAACCGTTCCTAGTTTTTCTCTGATAGAAAAAGCATCGAGTAAAGCTTGTGTAGGATGCTCGTGCGCGCCATCGCCCGCATTGATAATTGGCACATGAATATGTTTGGCTAAGAATACTGCTGCTCCTGGATTTGGATGCCTCATCACCACCATGTCTACCTTCATGGCTAAGATATTATTAACAGTATCTATTAGTGTTTCCCCCTTACTTACCGACGATGAGGCCGCTGAAAAATTGACTACATCTGCAGATAATCTTTTCTGTGCTAGTTCAAAAGAAAGTTTGGTGCGGGTAGAGTTTTCAAAAAATATATTGGCAATGGTGGTGTCTCTGAGTGAGGGAACTTTTTTAATGGGTCTGTTAATCACCGTTTTGAAATTGTCCGCTGTTTCAAAAATTAACTTAATATCATGTTGAGTTAATCCTTTGATTCCTAATAAATGGCGAACACTCAAATTTTGCATATTATTTTTGCTTCTTTTGGTTTGTTAAATTATTTTCTGAAATCAAGACTACTTCGTCTTTTCCTTCTGTTTCTTTCCATTTTACAATTACTTTTTCTGAAGAAATAGAATCGATGGCATGGCCAACATAGTCGGGCTCTATAGGCAAGTGCCTAGTGTATCTTCGGTCTATTAATACTAGTAATTCTACTTTTGCAGGTCTGCCAAAAGCAAGCATGGCGTCCATTCCAGCGCGTATGGTTCTACCTGTAAACAAAACATCGTCTATTAGAATGACCTTTTTATTTTCTATGATAAAATCAATTTGAGTGGCATTGGGTACCAATGGGTTGGCTCTGTGTCTAAAATCATCTCTAAAAAAGGTCACATCTAGTTGTCCAAGATTGATGGTTTTTTTAGGAAGTAATTGTTGTAATTGTGCTTGAATTCTTTTAGCTAAATAAATTCCTCTGGGTTGTAATCCAATTAAAACAGAGTTGGAGAAATCGTTGTGATTTTCGATTAATTGATGACAAAGGCGTTGAATGGTGATGTCAAACTTAGGGTTTCCTAATATGATGCCTTCTTTCATTTGGAATTTGATTTGCCAAATATAAGGTTTTTTGGAGATGTCTACGAAAAAATGATGCAAAAAAAAGCCCCTCGAAATCTCGAGGGGCTTTAGGATAGCTTTAAAGCTAATTATTCTGCTGCATCTGCTGCTACATCGGCTGCTGTTTCTGCTGCGCTTGCAGCATCTTTTTTAGCTTTTGTACCTTTTTCAGATGTTTCTAATGAAGATTTTAAGTTAGCTAATACACCTAAATCGCCTAAAGTGGTTTTTTCTACTGAATCTTTCACTTTTTTAACTGCGGTTGAGGCTGCTTTAGCTTCTTTTTTCTTCTTATCAGTTTCTTCTGCTCTTGCTTCTGCTTTAGCTTCTTCATGAAGTTTAGCATGTGAAACTACAATACGCTTAGCATCTTTGCTGAATTCAATAATTTTGAAATCTAACACTTCTTCGTTTGTAGCCATTTTGCCGTCTTCCTTCATCAAGTGTTTAGTAGGAGCAAATCCTTCTACACCATAAGGCAATGTGATAACAGCACCTTTATCGGTAACTTTTACAATCGTACCTTGATGAATAGAATCTATAGTGAAAATGGTTTCGAAAGTTTCCCAAGGGTTTTCTTCTAATTGCTTGTGACCTAAACTTAACTTGCGTTCTTCAGCATTCACTTCCAAAACTACAACGTCTAATTTATCACCAACTTTAGTAAACTCATGAGGATGATTTACTTTTTTAGACCAAGATAAATCTGAGATATGGATTAAACCATCGATACCTTCTTCGATTTCAACAAACACACCAAAGTTAGTCATGTTTTTCACAACTGCATTTTGTTTGCTGCCTACAGGGTAACGATCTGCAACACCTACCCAAGGGTCTGGCGTTAATTGTTTAATACCTAATGACATTTTTCTTTCTTCACGATCAAGTGTTAAAATAACAGCTTCCATTTCGTCACTTACTTTCATGAACTCTTGTGGAGAGCGTAAATGTTGTGACCATGACATTTCTGAAACGTGAATTAAACCTTCTACTCCTGGGATGATTTCTAAGAATGCACCGTAATCTGCAACAGTAACGATTTTACCTTTCACTTTAGAACCAATTTCAATTTTGGTATCTAATGATTCCCAAGGGTGAGGTGTTAATTGTTTTAAACCTAATGCGATACGTTTTTTCTCGTCATCAAAGTCTAATACTACTACATTGATTTTTTCATCCAATTTTAATACTTCTTCAGGATGCTCTATGCGGCCCCAAGAAATATCTGTTATGTGTAATAAACCATCTACACCACCTAAGTCGATGAATACACCGAATGCGGTAATGTTTTTAACAGTTCCTTCTAATACTTGACCTTTTTCTAATTTAGAAATGATATCAAATTTTTGACTTTCTAAATCGTCTTCGATTAATACCTTATGAGAAACAACTACGTTACGGAATTCTTGGTTGATTTTAACCACTTTGAATTCCATGGTTTTTCCTACATAAATATCGTAGTCACGAATTGGCTTGATGTCAATTTGTGAACCAGGTAAAAATGCTTCTACACCATCGATGTCTACAATTAAACCACCTTTAGTTCTGCTCTTCACAAAACCATTGATGATTGCGTCTTTCTCTAATGCAGTATTAATATTATCCCATGATCTTTGTGTCTTAGCTCTTTTACGAGATAAAATTAATTGACCATTTTTGTCTTCTTGATCTTCCACGAAAACTTCTACTACATCACCTAGCTTTAAACCTGGTGTGTCGCGAAATTCAGAAAGTGGTACCATTCCATCAGATTTAAATCCAATGTTTAATACAACATCTTTTGTGTTCATTGATACAACAGTACCAGAGATGATTTCTCCTTTGTTGATTGAACTAAGTGTAGTGGTGTAAAGAACTTCTAATTTAGCTCTTTCCGCATCTGAGTAACCACCTAGTTTTTTGTTGTCCATATCCCAATCGAAATCATTGCTGTTGTGGATAATGGAATTTGATTTAATTTCATCAAGCGATAGAGAATCAGCTTCTGATTCAATCACTGTTTCTTCAGTGTTTCTGTTAACGAATTCAGCATTCGCTTGAGATGCTAGTAATTCTTGGTCTGTGATTTGTTTTTTTGCCATTAAGTTTTTTTCTCCTTTTTCCTGTGATTTGCAGGAGGCCAAAGATAGAAATTAATATCTGAATAACAAACAAGCTCAATAGGGCATTATTTGATTAAAAAAGGGTTTTAAGAAGCATTTTAGGAGGTTTTTAAAGAAAACTGCTTTTAAACGCTTTATAGCACGATTAATTGACGGCTAATGAGTAAATCTTTGACAAAATTTAATTGTTCAAGGGGGTTAAGAAAGGTATTATCTAAGACAATTGCGTCTTCGGCTTGTCTTAGTGGGCTTTCGCTGCGGTGGGTATCTTCGAAATCGCGCATATTGAGGTTTTCCGCAATTTCTGCTAAACTTACTTTTTCGGGTTTTTGTTGTATTTCATCGAAACGTCTTTTTGCACGAACTGCAGGATCGGCCGTCATGAAAATTTTTAGTTGTGCAGCTGGAAATACGGTTGTGCCAATGTCTCGGCCATCCATGACCACATTTTTATTATTTCCGATGGCTTGTTGAAGCGCAACCATTTTAATCCTTACAGATTTGATGGCAGATACTTTACTCACCAGTTGCGAAATTTGCATACTGCGAATGGCGGCAGAAACATCTTCCCCATTCAGTAAAAATTGATTTTCATGCACATCCAGTTCAATTTCGTTTAATGCTTGATGAACAGCATCGAGGTTATCGAGGTCAATGTTTTGAGTGATAAAATATAAAGTAACACAACGATACATTGCACCAGAGTCGATATAGTTAAAGCCAATATCCTTTGCCAAAGCTTTAGCCATGGTGCTTTTGCCGCAAGAGGAGTAGCCATCAATGGCAATGTTGATAAATGAATTTGGCTTCATGGTGCCACAAATTTAATTAAATTAATGAGGGCAGGCTTATTTTTTCTTAAAGAAATCATTTGGATTCACGATCAAGCTCACCATATTGGTATAGCCCGCTAAATGGTTATTCGCGCTACCATAATTGAATCTTATTTTGCTAATTTTTAGTCCAAATCCCCAAGAAAATCCAACGGTCGATAGGCGAGTTTCTAGGCCAAGTTCTTTTCTTTTTTGATGGTTATAGCCAACCCTAAATTGCATGTTTTCTGAAAAAATAATTTCGGTACCAATAGCCACATGTCGTAGCAATTTATCGGTAAAACTAAATTCTTGTAAAATGGGTAAGCCGGTAGCTAAATCAATCTGGGTAGTTCTTTGATTCGGATCTAAATAGGTTAAATCAAATCTTTGTAAGTTGTGTAGCGTTAAAGAAAAACGAAAAGGCGCATGGGCTAATTTTTTTGAAATACCGAATTGTGCTTCAAATGGCATCGTTTCTTTTTCGTTACTAAAAGTATTGGTTTGCGCACCTATATTTTTAAGTACAAAAGATGCCGTAAAACCATTGATGGTGTCGGCGTAGGTGCCGCCAAGGTCTAGTAAAACAGCTCGCGCGTCGTATTCGGCTAATTGGCTAAAAACGGTTTTGATACTTGCACCATAACTAAAAAGTTGACGGGTATAGGCATAACTAAAATTGAGCGAATTTTCTTTGGCGTTAAAATTGCCAAGTATGTCGCCATATTCGTTGGTTAATTCAAAATTACCATAGTCTATGTATTGAATGCCAATGCCAAAAGTGCCATACCTATTCATAGAAAATGCAGTGCCCAAATAACCATAACTGATGTCGCCAAAATAATTGCAGGTATTAAATGCATACCTATTATCCATTTTAGCATTGAGCAAGGCAGGGTTTTGCGCCACATTGTTTAGATCGGCATCTACACTTGCAATACAATAGCCCCCTAAAGCGGTAATTCTAGCAGAATTGGGTAGCGTTAAAAACTTATGCGTTCCGTAGCCACCTGTTTGCGCGTAAAGCGGAAATGCAGTGCTCATGGCTAGTACAATGAAAAGGAATTTTAATTTGTGCATAAATTCAAAAAGTATTAACGACAAACGAAGTTAATTATTTTTCTTTGTCAAAAATTATCTTTTGGCAGGTCTATGATAAAATCTTTATTAAAATTAACTAAAAATAATTGTTCAGAAGCTCTAGTAATAGCGGTATACAACCAACGTATAAATTCTTTATTTACTAACTCGTCGGTTAAATAGCCTTGGTCCACAAAAACGGCTTTCCATTGTCCACCTTGAGATTTGTGACAAGTAACAGCATAAGAAAATTTAACTTGCAAGGCGTTATAATAGGGGTCTGTTTTAATTTTGGCTAATCTTTCCGATTTGTTTTTAATGTCTGCATAGTCTAAGGCCACTTGTTCGTATAAATGTTTTTGCTGTGCGCTACTTAGTGCCGGACTATCCGAATCTAATGTATCTAAAATAATTTTTGCAGTAATGATTGGCTGCGTTGGAAAATCTACTAATTGCAAACTGGCATCGGCAAATTTTAAACCATACATTTCTTGTTCGTTTCGAATGCGGATTACTTTTGCAATTTCTCCGTTGGCAATAAATTCGCCATCTGTTGATTCTGGAAGCCAATGGTAATTATTTTTTACTACCATTAAAAAATCACCGCTGGAAATAAATTCTTCTCTAAATAAAATGCGGGCCCTAATTTGTTGATTGTATAAATTGGCATTCTTGTTAGACCTGCAAATAATAAGGGTTTCGTCCATTCCAAAATGATCGTAGGCGTAATTAATGCCATCCACTAATTTCTCGCCGGTGATGTAAAAAAAGTCTTTGAAATTTTTTACCTGCATGCTTGGTTTGCTGATATTCTCCGCTAATAATTGCTCCCTTAATGCAGTTGCGTTTTCTAAAATACCCGATTTTTTTTCTTGTCTTAATACTTCTTTTAGTTCTGCGCTAAAAACTTTTAAACCAAAATGATCTTGTAAGTAAGTTGGATTAAGCGCTGGGCTTTCAGTAGCACCAACCGGCGGTAGTTGTGCGGTATCTCCTAAAAATAATATTTTGCAATTGCTATCCGATTCGTAAACATAAGTGATTAAATCGGAGAGTAAACTGTTGCCACCAAAGTATTGTCCTTCTTGCACATCACCAGGTATCATAGAAGATTCATCGACTATAAATAAGGTATCGGTATGGGTGTTTTTGGCAAGACTAAAGCCACTGCCGAATTCCACCGCGCTTTTTTTTCGGTATATTTTTTTATGAATGGTAAAAGCTGGTTTTTGCGAATAATTTCCTAAAACTTTTGCAGCCCTACCCGTTGGGGCAAGTAAAATGGCTTTCATTTGGTATTTAGGTAATAACTTCACTAAAACACTCATCGAAGTAGTTTTACCAGTACCAGCATATCCTTTCAATACAAATAGGGAGTTTGGCGCTTCGGATTTCAGAAAGCGATCTATTTGTCCAAACAAATTAACCTGATCGGCGGTTGGTTGGTGTTTAAAAAGCTGTTCAAATAACTGGTTCACGGCATAAACTTAGGCAGAAATTAGCAAAATCATTTTAATTTTCTACAAATCTTTATAAAATAATACATTTGTGACAATGAACGGATTATTACATAAGGTAGAAAAAGCAGAACGAGTAGATGAGAGTTTTTATTTCGATACAAAAACACCCTATCATTTATTCTTGCAATTAGATGGCAGTTACTTTAGAGCTGTTGCCTATAGTAATACGCGCGAAAAGTATGTAATGCAAGCCGAATTTGGTTACGACCAGGCCAATGATACTTTGAAAGAAATTTTTGAAAAAACGGACTTTTTAAAAAGAGCCTATACCAAAGTTCGTTGTATCGTAACAACACCAGCACAAACTTTAATTCCGGTAGTGGAGGGTTTAAGTATAGATCCAGATACAGCACTTGGTTTCAATGTTAATTTAGGATTTGATCAAGATATATTTACCAATGCATTGGCTAGTATTGATGCGGTGATGGCATTTGCGGTGCATAAAGAATTAGTATCGATTGTAACCAATCGATTCCCTCAAGTGGAATTTATTCATGCAGCAGCCAGCACCATTTCATACGGCCTTGAATTAGCGGCAAGTAATACGCAAGCGGCCATGTATATTGTTTTGCACGAAGGTTTATTAGAAATTTGTTTGATTGAAAACAATAAACTAAAACTATATAATACTTTTGCTTTTCAAACACCAGAAGATTTGGTGTATTATCCATTATTTATTGCAGAGCAGTTTAAGCTTAGCACCGATCAATTGCATGTAAATTTAGCAGGAAATATAGCGCGCGAAACTCCTGCATTTGATATCCTGCAAAAATATTTTGCTAATGTTCAAATTGCGCCACTCGATAAGCGTTCTAAATATGCTGTCAGAATGGAAGAAGAGCAGGTTTATCCTTCGTTTTTAACATTATTTACTACTCGTTTATGCGAATAATTAGTGGAAAATGGAGAGGCATTCGTTTGCAAGCGCCTACTAATTTGCCAGTAAGACCCACAACCGATCAAGCAAAAGAGGCATTGTTTAATATCTTAATCAATAGTTTTGATTTCGATGGTTTGAAAATATTAGATTTGTTTTCGGGAACGGGGAATATGAGTTACGAATTTGTTTCTCGCGGTTGTACCGATATTACTTGTGTTGATAAGCACCTTAATTGCGTAAGATTTATCAAAGAAACCTTTCAGAAATTAAAATTCGAAAATGCCAATTTGATAGTAGACGATGTGTTTAAGTTTTTAAAATTGGAGCAAACAACATATGATATTATTTTTGCAGATCCGCCATACGATATGCCCCGCATTGCAGAGATAGCAGACTTGGTAATGGGACAAGGAATATTAAATACGGCCGGTGTTTTAATTATTGAACATGCCAGTTTACAAAATATCAGTAATGGTAAAGGCTATCAAGAAACCAGAACCTATGGTTCTACTAGTTTTTCTTTTTTTAAATTATTAGCATAAAAAGCAAATGAAAAAAATTGCATTATTCCCAGGATCTTTTGATCCAATAACAGTAGCTCATATTGATATTTTAAAAAGAGCATTGCCTTTATTTGATGAAGTGGTCGTAGGTATTGGTTTAAATAATACCAAGCAAGGTTTTATTTCAAATGAAAAAAAAGAAGAAATGTTGCAATTGGTTTTTCAACAGGAACCCAAAATTAAAGTAGCCACTTACGAAGGTTTAACCGTCGAATATTGTAAGCAAATAGGCGCGCAGTATATGATTCGGGGCATTCGTTCTGCCTCAGATTTCGAATACGAAAAAGCCATTTCACAAATGAATCAGTCGATGTATCCAGATATTGAAAGTGTATTTATTATAAGCAGGCCAGGCTATTCGGCTATTAGCTCTACTATTGTTCGAGATATTTTAAGAAATGGTGGCGACATTAGCCAGTTTGTGCCAAAAGAAATTGCAGGCATGCTCTTAGGCTTAAAGTAATTTGCAGATAATTTCATCGATCGAAGCATAGGTGTTCTCGCGTACTTTTTCGAATTGATTGATAGCAAGCCAAGCTGTTTGTGTAATGCCTTCTTCTAGTTGAGGGATTAAATTCTTCTCCTCACTTTTCATTAAATACCAATTGGTTTGCTTTAAAATCCAATCGTTATTTTCTTCATAAATATGATAGCTTAGGTGGTATAAATCGCCTAGTTCAATATGGGTGATGCCGCATTCTTCTTGAACCTCTCTGATAGCCGCTGTTTCAAAATCTTCCCCTTCGTCTAATTTCCCTTTAGGTAAATCCCATTTTCCGCGTCGAAAAATAAAAAGATATTCTGATTGGCTATTTTTAACTAAGCCGCCTGCTGCATTAATCAGCGTAAATTGTTGTTTTAGTTGGTTGAAAACGGCTGTGGGGTTTGCACATATGATGTTTTTTTGCCCAGTGATGTTTATTATTTCCTCTTTAGAAATAGTTAAAGCAGCTGATTCAGAATTGTTTGCAACATTGTGTAAAACTTCTTGACTAAAATTGTCTAATTGTGAAATAACTAAGACGTTTTGATTTATATAAATTTTATACATTTGTGCTATGTTTAATACCAAAGAAACTTCTTTAAAAGTAGCAGAATTTTTGTTACAAATCAAAGCAATCAAATTGCAACCACAAAAACCATTTACTTGGGCTTCGGGTTGGAATTCACCAATATATTGTGATAACAGAATTACTTTATCCTATCCACCTGTAAGAACATACATTCGTCAACGATTAGCAGAAGTAATCCACGAAGAATTTGCTTCTGCAAATTTAATTGCAGGTGTTGCTACTGCAGGAATCCCCCAAGGTGTTTTAGTAGCACAAGAATTAGGCTTGCCATTTGCTTATGTTCGTTCGGCTCCTAAAGATCATGGCATGAACAACATGATTGAAGGGGAAGTAAAAGAAGGTCAAAAAGTAGTAGTAGTAGAAGATTTAATTTCGACTGGCAATAGTAGTTTAAAAGCGGTAGAAGCTTTACGAGTAGCAGGATGCGAAGTAATAGGCATGGTTTCTATATTCACTTATGGATTCGATGTAGCTAATCAAAATTTCAAAGATGCTAATTGCAAGCTTATTTCCTTGAGTAATTACGACGACTTAATCGACCAAGCATTGGAGTCTTGTTTTATCAATGCAAATGATGTTGAATTATTGAAGTCTTGGAGAGCAGATCCAGCCAAATGGAATAAATAATCAGCGACAAAATTTCCTATTTTTTTTTCTTGAATCAGTAATTAAGGCAGTTAATTTCGCTTTACAACAGACAGAATTTCAGTTGTTTGCTTACTTTGGCCTTTGGCTTGCCATTTGAGTATTGATTGTTACGCTATATTAACAGCGTTGAACATGAACTTTAATCAGTACACCATTAAATCTCAAGAGGCGATTAACAAAGCAGTAGAAATTGCCCAAGCTAATCAACAACAAGCCATCGAACCCGCTCATATTTTAAAAGGGATGTTTTCGGTAGATGAAAATGTAATTCATTTTTTATTTAAAAAACTCAATATTGCGCCGCAGCGTATACAAGAAGTAAACGATGCCCTTGTGTTGGCTTATCCAAAAGTTCAAGGTGGCGATCCATTTTTTTCAAGAGAGAGTAATCAAGTTTTCCAAAAGGCCAGTGCTTTATTGGCTACTTTCAAAGATGAATTTATAACGGTAGATCATTTGCTGCTAGCCATTTTAGCAGGAAGCGATAAAACTGCTAGGATGTTAAAAGATGCTGGTCTACAAGAAAAAGAATTGAAGGCCGCCATTTTTGCATTAAGGGGCGATCATAAAATTACAGATCAAAATGCAGAAGCCACCTATCAATCTTTGGCAAAATTTGCTAGAAATTTAAATGATGCGGCAAGTTCTGGAAAGCTAGACCCAGTAATAGGTAGAGACGAAGAAATTAGAAGAGTTATCCAAATTTTATCACGCCGTACCAAAAATAATCCAATCTTAATTGGCGAACCGGGTGTTGGTAAAACCGCCATAGCAGAAGGAATTGCGTATAGAATTGTGAATGGTGATGTGCCCGAAAACTTAAAATCGAAATTAGTTTTTTCATTAGATATGGGTGCCTTAATTGCTGGTGCAAAATATAAAGGAGAATTCGAAGAAAGATTAAAAGCAGTAATTTCTGAAGTCATCAAAAGTGATGGACAAATTATTTTATTTATTGATGAGATTCACACGCTTGTAGGAGCGGGTGCTTCCGAAGGGGCAATGGATGCGGCAAATATTTTAAAACCTGCATTGGCTCGTGGCGAGTTGCGTGCCATTGGTGCCACAACCCTAAACGAATATCAAAAATATTTCGAAAAAGACAAAGCGCTAGAACGTAGGTTTCAGAAGGTATTGGTAGCCGAGCCAGATATCGAAGATGCCATAAGTATTTTGCGTGGCTTAAAAGATAAATACGAAATACACCATAAGGTAAGAATTAAAGATGAGGCAATTATTGCTGCAGTAGAATTATCGCAGCGTTATATCGCAGATCGTTTTTTGCCAGATAAAGCCATCGATTTAATGGACGAAGCGGCAGCAAAACTGCGACTAGAAATGGATTCGGTACCAGAGGCATTAGATGAAATTGAACGTCGAATCATGCAATTAGAAATTGAAAGAGCAGCCATTAAACGCGAAGGAGAAACTAAAAGATTAGCAGAGTTATCGGAAGAGATTGCCAATTTATCGGAGCAGCGCAATAGTTTTCGTGCCAAGTGGAATGCAGAAAAGCAAATAGTTAATCAAATTCAAATGCAATTAGATTTATTAGAAAGATACAAGCTAGAAGCAGAGCAGGCAGAACGTTCGGGCGATTATGGCAAAGTGGCAGAATTACGATATGGTAAAATAAAAGAAGCTGAAAATACCGTTGAGCAATTAAAAATTGAACTCGAAAAAAATACTTCCAGAATCATGAAAGAAGAAGTAACAGCAGAAGATATTGCAGGTGTAGTTTCGCGTTGGACGGGTATTCCGCTAAATAAAATGATTGCATCGGAACGCGATAAATTATTGAATTTAGAGCAAGAGTTACATCAACGTGTTGTTGGGCAATCGGAAGCCATTGAAGCCATTGCCGATGCAGTTAGACGAAGCAGAGCTGGGTTACAAGACAAAAAGAAACCCATTGGTTCTTTTATATTTTTAGGCACTACAGGTGTAGGTAAAACAGAACTAGCAAAAGCCTTAGCCGATTTCTTATTCAACGATGAAAACTCTTTAACAAGAATTGATATGTCTGAATACCAAGAGCGACATGCTGTTTCGAGGTTGATTGGTGCGCCTCCAGGATATGTTGGTTATGATGAAGGTGGACAATTAACAGAAGCCGTTAGAAGAAAACCATTTTCGGTTATTTTATTAGATGAAATTGAAAAAGCGCATCCAGATGTATTCAATATATTATTACAAGTATTAGATGATGGGAGATTGACCGATAATAAAGGGAGGGTAGTTAATTTCAAAAATACCATTATCATTATGACTTCTAATATTGGAGCCAATGTGATTCAAGATAATTTTGCAGAAATGACAGATGTAAATCGAGAGGAGATTATTGCCAAAACTAAAAATGCGGTATTCGAAGTGTTGAAAAAAACGATTCGTCCAGAGTTCCTCAACAGAATCGATGAGTTAATTATGTTTACGCCTTTAAGTAGAGAGGAAGTGCGCGAAATTGTTGATTTGCAATTCAAAGGCATTCAGAAAGTTTTACTAGAAATGGACATTACTTTAAATGCAACAGAAGAAGCATTAGACTGGTTGGGAGAATTAGGCTACGACCCACAATTTGGTGCGCGTCCGTTAAAAAGGGTGATGCAAAAAAGAATTTTAAACGATTTGTCGAAGCAATTATTAGCCGACAAAGTGCTTAAAGACGCCGAAATCATGCTTAAATTAAGTCCTAAAAAGGAATTTATTTTCGAAAATATAGCGGTTTAAATAGTAGAGGGATTCTTTTTTTATTCTCTTTATTTAGTTATATTGCTTATAAAATTGAATTTAAATCCCATGATGAAAAGAACATTATTGTTGCTTATAACAGTTGCTACTTTGTCGGTTTCCGCAAAAGAGACAAAACAATTACCTGCATCTTTTAAATTAAAATTAAAAGAGTTTCAATACAATGATCGAACTAATTTTCCTTCGTTCATGGTTTTCGAAAAAGGGCAACACTTAAGGGTTGATAAAACATCATCTGCTTGGGCTAAAAATATATTTGATTTAAATTCGACAGACGAATTGCATTTTCAATCAGAAAAATCGGAAGTGTTAAATAATACAGCTTATCGTCATTATACCTTTCAACAATATTTTGCGAAAACACCAGTAGAATTTGCAATAATCAAAGTGCACGAAAAAGCGGGCGAAATTGAAATTATTAATGGCGATTTTCATGCGGGTATTTTGCCGGTGAATACGCCTAGTATCTCAGCAGAACAAGCATTGAGTATTTCAAAATCTTTGATGCCTGCTGTATATTATAAATGGGAAATGAATGGAACTAGCCTTCAAAAGCAGGCTAACAATGAATTTCAGCCAAATACCCATTTAGTTATACTGCCTTTGCAAGAAGAAGGGCTAACACAGTTTTACTATGCATATAAATCAACCATTTATACCGAAATGCCTTTGGCCATTGCCGATATTTACATTGATGCAAGTACTGGACAACAATTAAAATTAATCAATAAATTATGTACAGCAAATAGTAAAGGTACTGCGGTTACAAAATATACCGGTACCAAAACCATTACAACAGATAGTTTATCTGCAGTACAATTTGTATTGACTCAAACAAATCGTGGAAATTCTGGTACTGGAATAATAACCTATAATTGCCAAAAACAATTCGAAAATAATGCCATCCCATTTACTGATTCAAATAACTATTGGAATAATTTTAATGCGAATTTAGATGAAGCTGCAACCGATGCTTATTATGGCGCAGAACAAACATTTGATTTCTTTAAAAATGTACATAACAGAAATAGTATCGATGACAATGGGAAAGCGATGGAAATGTATTTGCATTATGACTTTAATTATTTCAATGCATTTTGGAACGGAAGTTATACCGTATTTGGAGATGGCAATAGCCAGCCCTTAACTCATATAGATGTTGTAGGGCATGAATTTGCACATGCAGTCACACAATTCAGTGCAGATTTAATTTACGAAAGTGAATCGGGTGCGCTGAATGAGTCGTTTTCAGATATTTTTGGTTCCGCGATAGAAATTTATGCCTTAGATTCTAATGCTAGCTGGAAAATTGGTAGAGGTAATTTTTCATTGAGAGATATGTCTAATCCAAATGCATTTCAAAATCCAGATACTTATGGTGGCTTGAACTGGACCAATACCAAAAATTGTGTTCCTAGTGGCAGTAACGATCAATGTGGCGTGCACAACAACTCTGGCGTACAAAACTATTGGTATTATTTATTATCGGATGGAGGTGCAGGTAAAAATGATATTGGAAGCACTTTTGATGTAACAGGAATTGGTTACCTCAAAGCAAGTAAAATAGCCTATCGAAATTTAACAAATTATTTAAGTCCATCATCAGATTTTAACGATGCTAGAAAGGGCGCAATTCAATCTGCTATTGATTTATACGGCTTTGGTTCGCCAGAATATATTGCCACAACAGATGCATGGTATGCCGTTGGGGTAGGAAAGAAATATACAGCAATTCCAACACCCGATTTTTACATAGAAAAATTAGTATGTGATTTAAATACAGATATGCAGTTTGTAAATACTTCGGGAACTGCTACTAGTTACCTATGGAAATTTGGAGATGGTCAAACAAGTGCGGCTGAAAATCCGATGCATGCTTATACCAATAGCGGAAAATATACGGTTACTTTAATTGCTACTAACCCAAATGGTTCGGATACTTTAGTGAAAAATAATTATGTTGAAGTATATGCATCAAAGGCAAAAGCGACTAGCTGTGCCGGTGTTGTAGCCGATCCATTGAGTAATAATTCTATTTACAATGTGAGTTTTGCAGATTTAAATAATAGTTCAACCAATGCTGCAAACGAAGGTGGTTACGTAGATTTTACCTGTAAAAGAGCCATTGTAGAAGCAGGCAAAACCTATCCAATGACCATTACCACCAATACGGCTGGATCTGTATTTACCAGGGTATTTATTGATTTTAATAATGATGCCGCATTCGAAACCAGCGAAGAAGTTTTCCAAACAGATTTAACCGTTAAAACACACGTAGGAAATATTACCATTCCAACTAATGCGATAAAGAATACACCGCTTCGCATGCGAATTCGTACAGGAAGGGCATCGGGTAATATTCCGAGCGACCCATGTGGCACTATTAAATTCGGACAAATAGAAGATTATTCTGTTGTGGTTATGCCAGCTACAGGAATCGCAATGCAACATTTTCAATCTATATCTGCCTATCCAAATCCTGCTACTGAAGTTTTGAACATAGCTAATCCATTGGCGTTGCAAGCTTCCTATACCTTGATAGATTTATTTGGCAAAGTGGTTTTTGTAGGTGAGCTTTCGAGCGAATTAACACAAATTCCTACAGCAAATTTTGCTTCGGGTGTTTATTTTTTAAAGATTGCAAACAATACAAGTTCGCAACATATTAAAATTGTATTGAAATAAATGGGGCAAATATGGCTGTTTTTGCAAGAGGGTTTTTTTCATATCGTATCTCTTGATAGTCTAGATCATTTACTTTTTTTACTGGCTTTGGTTGCTATTTATACTGTAAAAGATTGGAAGAAATTATTGATCATGGCTACTGCTTTTACAATAGCACATGCCATGTCTTTAGCAATCAGTATTTTTAATTTGCTAACAATAGCGAATGAAACAATAGAATGGTTAATTGCATTGACCATATTTTATACTTGCATCGCTAATTTATTTTTACAGCATTTTCAAAGTGCTAAAATTTATATGGTCTTCGTTTTTGGTTTTATACACGGCATTGGATTTTCGCAAGTATTGCGAACATTATTTACCCGATTGAATTACGATCCATGGCAAACCTTATTGCCATTTAATATAGGGGTAGAGTTGGGGCAATTGCTGATGTTGAGTTTATTTGTTTTATTGATTGCTTTTATTGGAAAGATAAAATGGATGACTCCAAAAAAGGTAAATCAACTCATTTCTATTCCAGTTGCATCTATTGCTTTTTATTGGTTAATACAAAGAAATATTTTTTAATACATCAAATTTTTTATGAAAATTAAATTACTGAATTGCTTTTTTTTTGGAATCTTAATTCCATTTCAATTATTCGCTCAAAACAATTATGACAAGAGTAAATTTCATCAATTAGAAGATTGGTGGCCAACTGCAAATGAATATAGAAATGGCGCGGGTGCGCCGGGTCATGCTTATTGGCAACAAAAAGTGGATTATGTAATTGACGTAAAATTAAATGATGAAAAGCAAGAATTAACTGGTTTCGAAAAGGTTACCTACACAAATAATTCGCCCGATGTGCTTAGTTATTTATGGTTACAATTAGACCAAAATATTTTTGATCCAAATTCTATGACTTATTTGACAGAAACGAAAGATCAAATGAGTAATATGAGTTTTGAAGGAATGAAATATATTTTCAGAAATGAATTTGAAGGTGGATATAAAATTCTATCCTTAAAAGACAATCAGGGTAAAGCTTTGAAATATACGGTAGTCAATACCATGATGCGTATTGATTTACCATCTCCATTACAAAAAGGCGAAAAGTTTGTATTCCAATTAAAATGGAATAACAAAATTAACAACACTAAATTTAATGGTGGAAGAGGTGGTTGCGAGTATTTTCCGGAAGATAAAAATTACCTCTACGAATTGGCGCAATGGTTTCCCCGTTTGTGTGTATACGACGATGTAGATGGTTGGCAGCATAAACAATATTTAGGAACAGGCGAGTTTGCTTTAGAATTCGGAGATTACAAAGTTTCCATTACTGTACCAGCAGATCATATAGTTGCGTCAACTGGTGTATTACAAAATGCTTCGCAAGTGCTTAGTCCATTACAATTGAGCAGATTTAATGCTGCTAAAAACGCCAAAGAACCGCTCTTAATTATTACACCAGCCGAAGCGCTCAAAAACGAAGCAAGCAAAGAAACAAAAACAAAAACTTGGATTTTTGAAGCAGAGAACGTGCGTGATTTTGCATGGGCAAGTTCTCGTAAATTTATTTGGGATGCGATGGGGGTAACAGTTGGTAAAAATAAAATTATGGCCATGTCTTATTATCCTAAAGAAGGCAATCCTTTATGGGAGAAATATTCAACACAAGCCATTGCACATACTTTATTGGTTTATTCGAGATATACGGTAGACTATACTTATCCAGTTGCTATTTCCGTAAATGGTCCTATTGGTGGAATGGAATATCCTATGATTTGTTTCAATGGTCCAAGGCCGGAGAAAGACGGTACTTACAGCGCAAGAACGAAGTATGGTTTAATTTCGGTTATTATTCACGAAGTAGGGCATAATTATTTTCCGATGATTATTAATTCTGACGAACGCCAATGGTCTTGGATGGACGAAGGTTTGAATACATTTTGTCAATATTTAGCAGAACGCGAATGGGATGAAAAATATCCTTCTAGTAGAGGCGAAGCAAGATCCATCATACCTTATATGTCTAGCGATCAAGCAAGCTTAGAGCCCATCATGACCAATTCTGAATCGATTCAACAGTTTGGTAATAATGCTTACGGCAAACCAGCAGCGGCCTTAAATATTTTAAGAGAAACTGTCATGGGTAGAACTTTATTCGACGATGCATTTAAAATTTATGCTAATCGTTGGGCATACAAACATCCACAACCTGCAGATTTTTTTAGAACCATGGAAGATGCAAGTGGCGTTGATTTGGATTGGTTTTGGAAGGGCTGGTTTTACTCTACAGAACCATGCGATATTGCATTAAATTCGGTAACCGCTTACACCATAGATTCTCAGAATCCGACCATAGAAAAGCCAGCTAAAAAGTCAAAGCGTGATGCAACAGATATTTCCATTTCTACTATTCGAAATAAAACAGCCATTAAAAATTATCGATTAAATAATTATCCTTCGCTTTCCGATTTTTATAATAAATACGACGCTTTAGATGTAACAGAAAACGACAAAGATAAATTCAAGAAATATGAAGAGTCTTTATCGGCAGATGACAAAAAAATGATCTCGAATAAATTATTTTATTATATCCTTGATTTAGAAAATGTGGGTGGCTTAATCATGCCTGTTATTATTCAATATGAATTAGCCAATGGTCAAAAAGAAATCTTAAGAATACCTGCAGAAATTTGGAGAAAAAATAACCAAAAAGTTTCCAAGCTAATCATCACAACTCAAGAGGTTAAGCAGTTTGAGTTGGATCCATTACAAGAAACAGCAGATATTAACCGAAAAAATAATTACTTCCCCTCTAAAATAATCGAATCGCAATTTCAATTATTTAAAGAACAGCAAAAAAATAGGGAGCCAAATACTATGCAGTTAGACAAACAAGGTAAATTATAAATTAATGAACCCGTTAAACATTTTTCGTCCAATTCAAGTATTAGTATTACTCTTGCTGCCATTCACATTGCAGGCACACAAGTATTATACTTCTGTAACGCAGTTAGATTTTAATCCAAGCGAAAAATGTTTTCAGGTTACGATGAATGTTTTTATTGACGATTTAGAAGCGGTTTTGACACAAGAAAATTTGCAGGTTGTTAAATGGAAATCGGATCAACCCGAATTAAACGCTTTGTTATTAAAATATTTGAATAAACATTTCAACGTTAAATTAAATCAAAAACCTGCTGGTCAATTTCGTTTAATTGGCACTAAAGAACAAAAAGACTTATTGACTATTTTTTTTGAAATTCCGGTAGCAAAGGCCCTTAAAAATATTGAAATAACAGATACCTTTTTAATGGATAAGTTTCCGGTTCAATCCAATATAGTGAACTTAAATTACGAGGATCAGAAGCATACTTTCTTATTCCAAAAAAGTAAAAGCACTCAGTTTTATTCCTTGAATTAATTCAATGATGAACTTTGGCATTTACTTTGAAATACTATATATGCCAATCAATAAAGGGCTAATATTGCCCTTTAGACTGACAAAATGACTATTTTATAAATTGCAGCCATGAGCATTTTCGACCCATTTAATATTAATAACCTAGATTCTAATAGTATCAACGACGATACCGAGTTTTTTCCATTGTTATCTTCAGAAGATGAAGAAATCATGAATTCGGAAGAAATGCCTGAAGTTTTGTCAATACTGCCATTGCGTAATACCGTATTATTTCCGGGTGTGGTTATTCCAATTACCGTAGGACGAGATAAATCTATTAAGCTCATTAAAGATGCTTATAAAGGAAATAAAATCATTGGAGTGGTTGCCCAAAAAGATGCGAGCATTGAAGATCCAACTTTCGAAGATTTATACAAAGTGGGTACGGTAGCCTATATTGTTAAAATGTTGCAAATGCCAGATGGTAATACCACCGTGATCATTCAAGGTAAACGCAAATTTCATTTAAAAGAATTAATTCAAGAAAATCCATACATCAAAGCAAATGTGGAAAATTTTGAAGAAAGTGCTTACGATAAAAATAAAGAATTTGCTGCCTTGGTTGCCTCTTTAAAAGAATTAGCCATTCAAATTATTCAAATTTCACCTAACATTCCTTCGGAAGCGGCATTTGCCATCAAAAACATTGAAAGCCCTTCTTTCTTAATCAACTTCATTAGTTCTAATATGAACGCCGAATTAGTTGATAAGCAAAAAATGCTAGAACAGCTAAATTTAGTGGTTCGTGGCGAGATGGTTTTAGAACATCTTACCAAAGAGTTACAAATGTTGGAATTGAAAAATCAAATTCAATCAAAAGTAAGGGTAGATATTGACCGCCAACAAAGAGAGTATTTTTTGCATCAACAAATGAAGCAAATTCAAGAAGAATTGGGCGGAGATGCACCCGACTTAGAAATTAAAAACTTAAGAGAAAGAGGCGAACAAAAATTATGGAATAAAGAAGTAGCCGATGCTTTTAATAAAGAGCTAGATAAATTGCAACGCATGAATCCGGCTGCTGCAGAGTATTCTGTATTATTGAACTACGCAGAATTATTATTGGAATTGCCATGGAACGAGTTTACCGAAGACTTATTCGATATTAAAAAAGCGCAGAAAATTTTAGACCAAGACCATTTCGGTTTAGAAAAAGTAAAGTCGAGGATTTTAGAATATTTAGCTGTTTTGAAATTAAAACATAATATGAAAGCGCCAATCCTTTGTCTGGTTGGGCCTCCGGGGGTTGGAAAAACTTCTTTAGGTAAATCCATTGCGAAAGCGGTAGGCAGAAAATATGTGCGTATGGCTTTAGGTGGTATAAGAGACGAAGCGGATATTAGAGGTCATCGCAAAACATATATTGGTGCAATGCCTGGAAGAATAATTCAATCTTTGAAAAAAGCACAATCAGCTAATCCGGTTTTTGTTTTAGATGAAATTGATAAAGTTGGAAATGATTTTAGGGGTGATCCCTCTTCTGCTCTTTTAGAAGTATTAGATCCAGAACAAAACAATGCATTTTATGATCATTATGTCGAACTCGATTATGATTTGTCGAATGTGATGTTTATTGCAACAGCCAATTCCTTAAACAATATTCATCCTGCCCTAATTGATAGGCTTGAAATAATTGAAGTTTCTGGCTATACTGTTGAAGAGAAAGTTGAAATTGCGAAACAATATTTAGTGCCTAAACAAAGGGAAGCACATGGTTTGAAGCAAAAAGATATTGTGATTAAGCCAGAAATAATTGAAAAAGTGATCGAAGATTATACCAGAGAATCTGGCGTGCGAGGTTTAGAGAAAAAAATTGCCACGCTTATTCGCGGTACGGCAAAATGTGTTGCGGTAAAAGAAAAATATAATAAGACCTTAAACAATGCCGATGTAATACGCATTTTAGGCGCTGCAGAATACGATAAAGATATGTACCAAGGAAATGATGTGGCAGGAGTAGTTACGGGCTTAGCATGGACTTCTGTAGGTGGTGATATTTTATTTATTGAAGCAAGTTTGAGCCCAGGAAAAGGTAAATTAACTCTAACGGGAAGTTTAGGCGATGTCATGAAAGAATCTGCTGTTATTGCCATGGCTTATATTCGTGCCAATGCAAAAAATCTAGGCATCGATTTTAGGGTGTTGGATCAATGGGATATGCATGTACACGTGCCTGCAGGTGCTGTACCAAAAGACGGCCCTTCTGCAGGAATTACGATGTTAACTGCTTTAACTTCTGCATATACACAAAGAAAAGTAAAGCCTCAATTAGCCATGACAGGTGAAATTACTTTAAGGGGAAAAGTTTTACCCGTAGGCGGTTTAAAAGAAAAAATCTTAGCAGCAAAAAGAGCAGGTATTAAAGACATTATACTTTGTGAAAAAAATCGCAAAGATATTTTAGAAATTAATCAACGTTATTTAAAAGAATTAAAGTTTCATTATGTAAGCGATATGCAAGAGGTAATTGAACTCGCTTTGATGAAACAAAAAGTAAAAGCACCAATCGATTTAACTTTTAAAGAAGCGATCACTAAATCAATGGTTAATTAATTACCTAACCAAAGAAATAGTTCCTTTATCGACGAAGCCATCGCCTTCAATGATATATACATAGGCGCCTATAGGGCATGCTTGGCCTTTGTATTTGCCATCCCAAATAAGTTTACCTTGGTTCTCTAAACTATCGTATATGGTTTCGCCCCATCGATTAAAAATGCGCATGCTTTTAATGGCACAAGGATGAGTCTCTCCGATAATTTCAAATACATCGTTTATTTGATCATCGTCTGGCGAAAAAACTTCAGGAATTCGACGCAAATCTTTATCTACAAAAGGAATACTAATTACCAAGGAATCTTCTGCTCTGCATGGTGCTTGCTGATTGGTAATTAATTTAACGGTAAAAATTCCTTGTTTTTGATATTGGTGATTTTGTTGGCTACTAGTACTGGTAAATCCATCTCCAAAATCCCAAACAAACTGGCTATTACTTAAGTCTGCAATAGACGAAACTTGAATGGTTCTTGCGCAAGAATCAAAGCTATAATTAAAAGCGGCACTGGCCGAATCTACCACAAAAACACTTACGCTATCGGTGCTCATGCAGCTACCATTAAGGGCCTGTAATATAAAAAGGGTAGTGCTTGCAGGGTTTGCAAATGGATTCGCTATTTCGGGGCTATCTACTAGAAAAGTAGGATACCAATTATAAGTTCCGTAATCCGAACCGCTTGCTTGTAATCGAACCTTTTGACGACTACAAATTATTTGATCGATACCTGCATTTGCGATTGGAAAAGTATCTACTTTTACCGTTACACGATATACTTTTTCACAAATTCCATTCGTAATGGTTAATATATATTTAGTGCTAGTATCCGGATTAGCTATTGGATTGGCAATGGTATCGCTCGACAATCCAGCACTGGGTACCCAACGGTATTTTTTGCCACCCGAAGCTAAAAGTTGAACATTGCCATTTACACAAATCGAATTCAAGGTGTCTTTGATTAAAAGTTCAGGTGCAAAAACGTTAAAAGTTTTTTGAGAGCAAAAAGTTTCGTTGTCAATTTTTACCGTAACAATACTCGAATCCAATACATTAAATAGAGGGTTTGCTACCGAATTATTTGGGCTAAAAGAACCTACATTGGAAGACCAAAAATATTTAGCATTTGGGAACGCACTAGTAGCAAATAGTGGTAATTGATCTCCAATACATACGGTGGTATCAGCGTTTGTAGTAATAGGGTAGAATTTGAGCTTAATCGAATCTTTAATAGTTAATCCAGTACATTTTTCAATACTATAAACATAATGGTAGCTAGTATCTCCATTTTTAACATTGAAAGAATTTCCATACTGTAAAAATACTTTGTTTTGGTTATACCATTTAATAGAATCGAGTTGATCGTATTGAACAACTGCAATGGTTGTGATACTGTCGTTACAAGCCAATTGCGTTTTTAATTTAACAATCGGTTTATAATCCGAAATACCTAATGCTGCTTTCGCTGTATCGCAAATAACAGGGTCTACAATTATTAATTTTACCGATTCTGTAGCTTCGTTTAAAAAATCTGTTATAGGTTTGATTTTCACAAAGGCGCTTGTTGCACCCGATGCAATAACTACCTGGTTGGCTGGTGTAGCTAAGTAATCGCTTCCATTTATTGCCGTTCCTTCAAAAATGTAATTAACCGTGATGGCTTGTGATTTATCTGGATTGATGCGTGTAATGACAAAGCCCGAACTATCGCATTCTGAAATTGATAGTTTTTGTTCATAAGTGCTCACTGCTCTTGGGTCTATGCTTTGAAAACTTTGTGCTTCAATAAAAATTCCTGAATCAAAAATAAAATCTTTGACATCGGCTATGGCAAATTTTAAGGTATAATCTTGACAAGGCTGCACAGTAGCTGTAATTTCTATTACTTTGGTGAAGGCGTCAAACTGCACACTGGTGCCATTTGTATTGTCTATATAATAAGAAGAATTAGTATTTGCATTAATTGTTTGAATGGAAATGGGATCGTTTGTAGATGGAACCAAAGCAATATTTTGCGCGCCGGTAAAGCCCGGTCCAGCAATAAAAAAACCAAAAACATCATTGAAATTTTTTGCAATACTTTCGGGATATTCTTCTGATCCAAATACAAATCTAAATTTTACTTGGTTGGCTTGTGGACTAAAAGAAAAAGAAATCCAAGTAGCATCGTATGTTGGAAAGTTTGGACTCAATAATTGTAAATCGGCATCACCAGGTAAATTATTGGAAGAACCTTTATTGCCGATATTATTTGGTCCAATAGCGTCTATTACTTTTCCGGTCGATAAAATTAGGCCACTGTCTAAACCAATGTTGGATTTTTTGCCATTGAAAAAACCAATATTTCCTGTCCCAACCGAATATTGAATATTTACAATATCTACCCCGCCACCTGCCAAAACATTTTTTACCAAATCATTCACCGTTCGATTCGTTTTTACAACAAGTTGTGCCTGCAAAGTCGAAAAGCTAAGTAGTATAAGGCATGTTAAAAAAACACTTAATCTAAAAATTCTCAATTTGTGTTAGGTTAATTATATTTACAAAAATACTATAAAAAATGAGGTTCATAGACTTAAGAAGCGATACGGTTACCAAACCAAGTCCCGAAATGCTGCAATTTATGCTACAAGCCGAATTGGGTGACGATGTATATGGCGACGACCCAACCGTAAATATGCTGGAAGCAGCAGTAGCTGAGCATTTTGGCTTCGAATCGGCGGTTTTTTGCGCTTCTGGTACCATGACCAATCAAATAGCGATCAAAACCCATACCATTGCTGGCGATGAGGTGATTTGTGATATTACTTCGCACGTATATAATTATGAGGGAGGAGGCATTGCTTTTAATTCTGGGGTACAGGTTCGGCCGGTTATGGGAACTGCAGGTAAAATAACAGCCGAACAAATGGAAGCGCAAATACAACCTGCTATTATCAATCTACCTCGAACATCGTTGGTTGTTTTAGAAAACACTTTAAACAAAGCGGGTGGAAATTTTTATTCATTAGCAGAAATTGCACCAATCGCCGCAATGTGTAAAAAGTATCAATTGCCTTTACATTTAGATGGTGCAAGAATATTTAATGCATTAATAGAAACAAAAGATAATGCCAAAGACTATTCAAATTATTTTGATAGCATTTCAATTTGTTTTTCAAAAGGGTTAGGTGCACCGGTTGGTTCTGTTTTGGTCGGTAATAAATTATTTATTGAAAAGGCAAGAAGATACAGAAGGCTATTTGGTGGGGGTATGCGACAAGCTGGAGTGATTGCTGCTGGTGCATTGTACGCTTTAAAAAATAATATTGAAAGGTTGACAGATGACCATAAACGCGCAAAAGCAATAGGCGAGTGTTTAGCACAATGTACATTTGTGCAAGAATTATTTCCGGTATGTACTAATATTATTATTTTTAAATTAAAAGACCAAGTACCTTCTGATATGTTTTTAGAAAAATTAAAAGTAGAAGGTATTATTGCAAATACCATGGGTAAGCAATGTATTAGATTTGTTACGCACCTCGATTTTAATGATGAAATGTTAGCCAAATTAATCATAACCTTAAATAAAATTAGTAACTTAGTAGAGTAGTATAAACCCAATAGCCATGAGAATTAAGATATTAATCATACTTGCTATTTCTTTTATTTCATTTTCATCTTGTAAGCATGAAATTGATTTAAGCAATGCACCCGAAATGACATTTAGTTATGATGTACAACCAATAATTGCTACTCGATGTGCCATGCAGGGTTGTCATAGTGCTGTTGGATATGAAGAATTACCTTTAGTAACCTACGAAGATGTAATGGAAATTGTGGAAGCCGGTTCAGCAGACAAAAGCGAATTATATGAAGTGATCACCGAATTAGATAATGAAAAACGCATGCCACGTGATACCAAATTAGCAGATAAGCAAATTTTAAATATTATGGTTTGGATAGAACAAGGGGCAAAAAATAATTAAGTAAATCATGAAAAAAGTATTTTCAATGTTAATAATATCAGCTAGTTTTTTGTCTGCATGTTATTACGATAATTTTAAGGAATTAAATCCTTTTTTAGAAGAAGCTGTTTGTGATACGGCATCATCTACAATAATTAGTTTTGCTAGTCAAGTAGTTCCTATTTTACAAAACCAATGTAGTACCGGAAGTGCCGGTTGTCACAGTGCAAGTTCAGGTAGAAACTTATCTACTCACACTGGAGTAATCAATACCTATACAGGTGCTAAATTATTAAGTTCCATTAAATGGGATGGAAATGCTTCTCAAATGCCAAAGGGCTCGGGAGCTAAAATAGATGATTGTTCAATTAAGACCATCGAGCTATGGATTAATCAAGGGAAATTAAATAATTAAATACCATGAAAAAAATACTGCTAATTTCTTTTTTAATTATTTCAAGTGCATTCACATTAAGCGCTCAAGACATCGATCCAATGTCACTTTTACAAGGTTTAGCAGAAGCACCTAAAGACGAGCCCGTCATTGCTACCTTTAAAGCTACCAGGCTAATTAATCAACAAACAATTGAAGTAGGAGGAACGAGGTCTTTAGATTTTAGAATTCATCATCATTTTGGACCGTTTAATTCGGGCGCTTATGATTTTTGGGGAATAGATGGCGGCGCAAGTATTCGTTTGGGCTTAGAATATAGTTACAATGGTCGTTTGCAGTTTGGACTAGGTAGAACTTCTTATGAAAAACAAATCGACGGGTTTTTAAAATATAGATTATTAAGACAGTCTAAAAGTGGTTCGATGCCAATTAGTGTAACCTTATTTTCTGGAGCTTATAGAAACGGAATAAAAGGTTTGCAGATTGGTGGAATAGATAAATTTAAATATGCATCAGATCGATTATCATTTGTTCAGCAAATTATTATTGCTAGAAAAATTGACGATAAACTTTCTATTCAAATAACGCCAACCATGGTGCATTATAATTTAGTAGAAAACTTATCTGACCAAAATGATGCTTATTTTCTTGGAATAGCTGGAAGATATAAAATTTCTAACCGTACAGCTATTACTTATGAATATGGTGCTAAACTTTTAAATTATTCGGAAAGTAAATACTACGATTCAATGGGAATAGGCTTAGACATTGAAACAGGTGGTCACGTATTTCAAATGTTCTTGACTAATTCTTTTGGAATGACCGAAAACCAAACCTTTGCTAGAACAAATTCATCTTGGGCAGACAGGGGTTTTCGTTTAGGCTTTAATGTTTCAAGAATGTTTACTTTGTAAATAAGATATTATTTATAAAGTTTTTTCTTCCCAAATAGCTGCTAAATTTATAATGGTATCTACTGCTTTTTGCATGTCTTGAATACTTACCCATTCTAACCTAGAATGAAATGCATGTTCGCCTGCAAAAATATTAGGACAAGGCAATCCCATAAAAGATAACCTAGAACCATCGGTACCACCTCTAATGCCGCCTGCATGAGGTTTCATACCTGCTCTTTCAATTGCTTCTACCGCATAGGTAACAATTTGTGGATGCGCTAGTAACACTTCTTTCATGTTTCTGTATTGTTCTACAACTTCAAATTCGAAACTTGCATTAGGATAAGCAAGCATAACCTTTTCAACTATTTTTTTTAATTCGTTTTCGTAAACCGCTAATTGTTTGGTATCAAAATCACGAATAATAAATTGAACAGTACTTTTTTCGATGCTTCCGCTTATGCCTGTTGGATGAATAAATCCTTCGCGGCCTTCGGTAGTTTCTGGAGATAAATTATTTTTAGGAAGTGCTGCTATAATTTCTGCTGCAATTTTAATTGCACTCTCCATTTTGTTTTTTGCAAAACCTGGATGGGTAGAAACGCCATGTATCGTAATATTAACTGCATCTGCAGAAAATGTCTCATCTTCAATGTGGCCAAGTGTTTCGCCATCTATTGTGTAAGCAAATTTGGCGTTTACTTTGGCTAAGTTTACTTTTTCAACACCTCTGCCAATTTCTTCATCGGGTGTAAATAATATTTTAATATCACCATGCTTGATGCTTGGATTTTGGATAAGTTGATAAATGGCATCCATAATTTCTGCCACACCTGCCTTATTATCTGCACCTAAAAGGGTAGTGCCATCGGAAGTAATAATATCGTTTCCAATTTGATCTTTTAAAGCAGGATGTTCATCTGGATGCAAAGACAAATTTGCGTCGCTTGCGTATAAAATACTACCACCGGTATAATTTTTATGAATAATTGGTTTAACATTTTCGCCGCTACAATCGGGCGAGGTGTCCATGTGCGAGCAAAAACAAATGTTGGGCACTGCCTTATTTGTATTTGATTTTAGGGTGCCGTATACATAACCATTTTCGTCTAGCTCTGCGTCCGAAATGCCCATTTCTAAAAGCTCTTGGACTAATAGTCTACCTAAGTTTTTTTGTTTCTCGGTTGATGGGCAAGTAGGAGAATTTGGATCTGATTGGGTATCGATGGTCACATAATTTAAAAATCGATCGGTGACGGTATATTTTTTAGGAACTAATTGCATGTTTTTTATTTTTCTATTCTTAATTCTGGTCTTCTAATTTGACCTCCGCTATGTCCTGTTTGAACAACAAAATAGATACTGATAAAACTGATGATCAATGTAAATCTGATCAACCATTTACTTATTTTTTTATCTGTCGCAATAGACAATAGGGTAATTAAAGCCATGGCAGCTAATAGGTCAACTACAAGTTCTGTTTTTTCTGCAATTTCTTCGTGTTCTTCAATAAGGTAGCGGGCTACGCCTGGTTGATCTCCAACTTCATGTTCTATTTTTTCGCCAGTATACATCGTCGGAAAAAACATAATTGCCGAAAAAATAAACATACAAAGCCCAACTATTTTTACTTGTTTTAAATGAAAGAGCATGCCAATCAATAAAATAACGCTACCAAAAATAACGCTAATAATGGGCAGGTGGTTAAGCAGTAAATGTTGTTGTACGGGTATCATTTAATTTAGAATTACAAAACTATAGCAACCGTGCCAGTTTTTTTAATGCCTTTGCCTTCGAGGTAATAAAAATAAGTTTCTGCGGGTAAGGCTTGGCCATTATGTTTTCCATCCCATGGCTGAATGTTTTTGCCTGTTTGCTTATAAACTAATTTACCCCATCTATTATAGATATAAATGGCCTCAATATTACAAGCAACATTACCTTCGGCAATCACAAATTTATCATTTACATTATCCCCATTAGGAGTAAACACATTTGGAATATCTTTTATTTCAGCATCTAATGGAAAAACCAAATTAACTTCTACCGAATCAATACATTCCGTATTGCGATTGGCTATTAATTTTACCGTGTAATTTCCAGCCGTTTTATATTTATGAATTGGGTTTGCTTCAGTCGAATAGGTGGTATCTCCAAAATTCCAGAAAACAGAATCGGTACCAATGGTATTGTTTTGTAAGGCGATGGTTCTTGCGCAAGTATCTACCGCAATGGTAAATTTTGCACTAGGCGTATCAACTACATAAACAACCATAGTATCAAAACTGAAACATGCATTGTTCTTCGCTTTTAAAATATAGGTTGTGGTTGCAATTGGTGTTGCCTTAGGAGTCGCGCTCTTAAAATCATCTAAACTATTTTTAGGCGACCATTCGTAAGTACCATAGTCCGAACCGCCTGCATTTAAAGTCACTTCAGATCTTCTGCAAACAATACGATCGGTTCCGGCATTTGCTTTAGGAAGGGTATCAATTTTTACACTAACACTATATTGATTTACACAGCCGATGCTATCGGTAATATCTACGGTATAGCTTTGGGTTGACCAAGCTCTAGGATTAGCAATGGTATCGTTGCTCAATCCTGTTGCTGGGTTCCATTTATATTTTACACCACCATATGCTAATAGTTGAGCAGTATCGTACAAACAAACATAGGCGGGTTTTTTACCATAAATTCCTTTTGGTATAATTGATACCCGAATTTCTATTGGATCGGCACAGGCTTCTTCGTTGGTTAAAGTAACCGTAATTAAAATTTCGTAAACCCCTGTAGGTACCGAAAATATTGGGTTTGGAATGGTGTCATCGTCAAACAAACCAACGGGTTGTAAACCTAAATCGGTTGCCGTCCAAGTAAAATGAGGATTGGGCAATGTTACATTAGCAAATAATTGCAACAACGAACCCGCGCAAACCACCGTATCGTTAATCGTGTTAATATCTACAGGAATAATAGGCGCAATATAAATGGTATCTTTTACTAAGGTATTGGTACAAGAATCATAAACAGAAACTACATACATGGTTACGCTATCTGGCGAAACACGAATGGTAGAAGATCGACTAATGGTGTCTATGCCTAAGCTGTCGGTCCAGGCATAACTTAATCGAACCGACCCCCCTGTAGTTTTTACTTGCCAAAAAACAGTATCACCTTCACAATCTACTTTTTGAAATCCAGAAATTCTAATGGTATCAAAATCGGTAATGTTTAAAGAGTCGGCCGAAACAAAACATCCACCATTACTGATCATTTCAATTTTAAATTTTTCTGCAGCTTCAACTATATTATCATCAGTAGGGAAGAAGTAAAGATCTGTGCTGAGTTGGCCTTTTGGAATGGTGATGCTGCCCGAAAGAGTGGGATAGTCTAAGCCCATTGTTGCAATACCGGCAAGCGCAGAAGTATTGGTGGCATAGCTTCCAAGCAAGGCGCTACTGGTATCGGTATTGGTTCGACTAAATCGACAAACTACACTATCACATTTTTCGGTAATGGTTCCTCCGGTTGGGTGAACAATTTCTACCCGCATATTGTCAATGTTTTCGCTCTCGAAACTTTGCGCTTCTAAAAATATACCCGAATCATAAGCTCTATCTATGACATCGGAAATAGCTAATTTAATGGTATAGGTTTGACAAGCTGTTAAATTCTGAAGAGTTACTTCAATTACTTTTGTAAATGCATCGTATTGTATGCTGAGCCCGTTTGCATTATCTACATATAAGCCCGAATTATTAAAAGCATTAATCGAATTAATAGCAATTGGGGTATCTAAAGTACCTGGTACAACAGCAATATTTTTCTTGCCTATAATACCTGGTCCGCTTACAAAAAAGCCAAATGCATCGTTATAACTTTGCCCCACAAATTCTGGATATTCTTCCGAAGCAAATACAAATCTTAATTTAATGGAATTGGTAACAGGAATAAAATCAAATTGTAAAGATGCCGCATCTACTGTAATTCCACCAGCTATAGAATTTAAATCTATGTCGCCACCTTTGTTATTGGAGCTACTTACTTGAAGATTGTTTGGGCCTATCGCATCTATTGCTTTTCCGGTCGAAATTAAAACCCCACTGTCTAAACCTAAATTAGAATTAGTACCATCGAAAATAGCAATGGCACCAGTATCTCCTCTATAAATAATATTACGAACAGTAATGCCTTGGCCTACCAAAACATTACGTACTAATTTTCCCATATTGGGTTCGCGTCTTATTTTAAGTTGGGCATTACTAATTGAAATAGATGTTAATGAAATCAAAAACATCAGGAGTAAAGTAATATATCTTTTTCGAGTAATAGTCAAAACAAATAAATTTTAAGAAGCTACAATATAGTAAATGATAAATTATTTTTGACTATTTGCGTTTAATTCCATTTTTTCGGCGAAATGTGCGCAATAATCTCGGAGATCTTCTACAATGTTCTTTTCGCCTGTAGCTTTTAAAAAACTATCGCTCATGGTCATGAGTGTTTCATAGAAAAATCGTTTCATTTCATCTACTGGCATATCTTTAGTCCAAAGGTCTAAGCGCAACGAATTTTGATATTGTTGATCCCATAAAGCCAAGATCATAGATTTACATGGTAATTCCTGTGTGTTTTCTGAATCCGAAGAATACCATAAGATGCTTTCCGGTAAATTTTTGTCGTCTAAAGAAACGGTAATTTTGATTTCTGCTGTTTTCATGCGTATGCGATTATTTAATTTTTTTATCCCAGTTTTTCCCTTTTTTACGAGGAGTGTTTTTAGTTTTATCGTCGGTGCTGCTTTTGGTTTTACTTTTAGCATTTCCTTTGTTAAGCTGTTGCTCTTTTTGCTTAGCTAACTTTTTCTTTTCATCTGCCGAAGGCCTTTTAAATTTCTTTTCATGAAAAGAACCTTTAAATGTGGGGTCTTCTTTGCGTTTATGTTCGTCTATTTCGCGGGCAATGGCCTGTTTTTCGTTAAAAGAGGTTTCTGCAAAAATTACGCCATCAGGAATGGGCAATACCGGTATTTTTTGTCGAATGAGTTTTTCAATTTTTGCTAAATGCAAAGTTTCTGATTCGTTGCTAAAGGTAATGGATACGCCTAGCTTTTCTGCTCTACCTGTTCTTCCAATGCGGTGTACGTAATCTTCGTATATCAAAGGCACATCAAAGTTAATGACATGCGTAACTTCCGTTACATCGATGCCCCTAGATGCCACATCGGTGCCAACGAGCACCCTAACACTGCCTTCTTTAAAGGCCTCCATAGAGTTGATTCGGGTGTTTTGTCCTTTATTGGCGTGGATCACTTTTACCTGATCTTCTCCAAACTTACGGCTGATATAATGGTAAACATTATCGGCAATGGTCTTTGTTTTACAGAACACAATTACCTTTTGAAATGTTTCCTCCTCAAGCAGAAAATGGTATAATAAATTGATTTTTGATTTTAAATTGGGAACCATGTACACCCTTTGTTCCACGTTTTTTGCCGGGGTAGCTTGTAAGCTTACTTCTACTTTAGTAGGAAATAAAAGAAAATCTCCCACTAATATTTCTACTTTATCAGACATAGTAGCAGAAAAAAGCAGGTTTTGCCTTTTTTTAGGTATCACTTCTAGTATGCGGTTAATCTTGCTGATAAAACCCATATCCAGCATTTTATCTGCTTCGTCTAGCACTAAAACCTGTAATTTTTTAAAAACAAGATCGCCAGCTAAGTATAATTCTAACAACCTGCCTGGTGTGGCAATCAATATATCTATGCCTTTGGCCAGCATCTCTTTTTGAGGTTTTGGTCCTAAGCCACCATAAACAGCCCCAATTCGAAGATCTGTAAATTGACAAAGACTAATGGTATTTTCTTCAATTTGCATCGCCAATTCGCGGGTTGGTGCTAAAATAACCGCTCTTGGAATTTGATCTTGCGCAAAGCCAAGTTTTTTAATAATGGGTAATAAATAAGCGGCAGTTTTTCCGGTACCCGTTTGTGCAATACCCAATACATCTTGTCCATTAATGATGGGAGGGATGGCTTTTTGTTGAATGAGGGTTGGATCAGTATAACCAATGGCCTCAATTGCATTTAAAATCTGTTTATTGAAACCAAACTGCTCAAAATTATTTTGCATGATACAAAGATAAGATTTGAATTACCATTTGGGCATTTTTAGTTACTTTTGAGCATCAAAAAATTGCATTATGAAAAGAACGCTCATCAAAAATGCTATCATCGTCAATGAGGGCAAGCAAATGCAGCTAGATTTGCTCATAGAAGGCGATCGAATTGCTAGAATTGATAAAGATATTACGGCCGCAGACGCTAACATAATAGATGCTGCAGGTATGTTTTTAATACCTGGCGCAATAGATGATCAAGTGCATTTTAGAGAGCCCGGCTTAACCCATAAAGGAGAAATTTATACCGAGGCCAAAGCGGCTGTTGCTGGTGGCATTACTTCTTATATGGAAATGCCCAATACCATTCCAAATGTATTCACCCAAGATTTATTAGCAGATAAGTACCAAAGAGCACAACAAGTTTCTTTAGCTAATTATTCTTTTTTTATGGGTGCTTCCAATACCAATTTAGAAGAAGTGCTTAAAACAAATCCCGAAAATGTATGTGGGGTAAAAATATTTATGGGTTCTTCTACTGGAAATATGTTGGTAGATGATGAACAAGTACTCAGCGATTTGTTCAGAAGTTGCCAAGCATTAATTGCAACCCATTGCGAAGATGAACAAACAGTTAAGCATAATTTAGCGCTTTACAAAGCAAAGTATGATACTAAAGTGACACCAGAAATGCATCCTTTAATACGTTCTGAACAAGCATGTTATCTTTCTTCATCTAAAGCAGTACTTTTAGCTAAAAAATACCAAACAAGGCTACATATTTTGCACATCTCTACGGCCATCGAGACCGCTTTATTCGACAATACTTTGCCTTTAAAAGACAAATTAATTACCTCCGAAGCATGTATTCATCATTTATGGTTTTCGGAAGCAGATTATGCCACAAAGGGAAATTGGATAAAATGGAATCCAGCCATTAAAACAGCAAACGATAGAGATGCCATTTTAGCGGCTGTATTATCCGATCATATCGATGTTATTGCCACCGATCATGCGCCCCATACCATCGAAGAAAAGTCGGCAGATTACTTAAATGCTCCCTCGGGTGGTCCTTTAGTTCAACATAGTATAATCGCTATGTTAGAATTAGTTAAGCAAGGAAAAATCAGCATAGAAAAAGTAGTAGAGAAAATGGCACATAACCCAGCCATCTTATTTAACATCAAAGAAAGAGGCTATATAAGAGAAGGATATTTTGCCGACCTGGTATTAGTGAATCCAAATTTACCGCAAACAGTAAGCAAGACTAATTTGTTATATAAATGTGCTTGGTCGCCTTTTGAAGGTTATACCTTTAGTAACAGTATCAATAGCACATTTGTAAATGGGCATTTAGCCTATCATCAAGGACAATTCGACGAATCACAAAAGGGTGCTAGATTATTGTTTAATAAAAGATAAGTAATTAATAATAAATAAAATAGATAGTTTAATTAAATCATCTATTTAACTAAAATATATGGCTCAAGTTTCCATTAATATTGCAACAGGTACTATTCAGCAAGCGGAATTAATTATTGGAATCGATTTAGGTACTACCAATAGTTTAATTGCCTACATCAATGCCCAGCAACAAGCCGAGGTAATCAACGATTTGGGCAAAGGCGTTTTGGTTCCTTCTATAGTTCATTTTCATCCTTCAGGCGAATTAATCGTCGGAAATGAAGCTAAACAATACTTAATTGCGGATCCAGCTAATACCATATTCTCCGTTAAAAGGTTATTAGGCCAATCCTATAAAGACATTCAATCATATGAAGGTTATTTTGGCTATAAAATAATTGATGATGATGAGCAAGCTATGCTTAAAGTGAAAGTCGGAGATCGATTTTATAGTCCTATTGAGTTATCCTCATTTATCTTAAAAGAGTTAAAGCTTCGTGCCGAACACGCACTTAAAACTCCTGTAAATAAAGTGGTTATAACTGTTCCTGCTTATTTTAATGATGCCCAAAGACAAGCCACTAGAGATGCTGGAAAACTCGCTGGTTTAGATGTATTGAGAATCATCAATGAGCCAACCGCTGCAAGTTTAGCCTTTGGCATTGGGCTCGATCCAAACGAAGAAAAAACCATTGCCGTTTACGATTTAGGTGGAGGCACCTTTGATATTTCTATTTTAAAAATTCAACAAGGTATTTTTGAAGTATTGGCGACCAATGGCGATACTTTTTTAGGTGGCGATGATTTTGATGCACTTATTCTTCAATATTGGTTAAAAGAGCTAAAGCTCGATCCAGCAGCTGTATATGCGAACCAAAACTTGATGCAATCTTTAAGATTGGCTGCCGAAGAAGCTAAAATTGCGCTAAGTACCCAATCTTTATTTAATACAACAGTTCAAGGCATGCCATGTGGCATTATGCGCAGTACCTACGAAGCTATGATTCAGCCTTTGATCCAAAAGACCATAGATTGTTGTCAAAATGCGCTGAACGATGCTGGTTTAACGATTAAAGCCATTGATCAAGTAGTTTTGGTCGGTGGAAGTACACGCACGCCAATATTGAAACAAGCCTTACAAGCATTTTTTGATCAAGCTTTAAATGATCACCAAAACCCCGATGAAGTAGTTGCCCTTGGTGCAGCTATTCAAGCAGATATTCTGGCCGGCAATCGAAAGGATATTTTGTTGTTAGATGTTACCCCATTATCATTAGGGATTGAAACCATGGGCGGATTAATGGATGTTATTATACCACGAAATGCTAAAATTCCTACCAAAGCGGGTAGGCAATATACCACCTCTATAGATGGTCAGGTGAATATGAAAATATCGGTATACCAAGGAGAAAGAGACCTGGTATCTGAAAACAGAAAGCTAGCAGAATTTGAATTGCGGGGCATTCCAGCCATGCCGGCAGGTTTTCCAAAGGTAGATATCAATTTTATGTTAAATGCCGATGGCATGTTAAAAGTGCAGGCCAAAGAGTTGCGCTCCAATACCCAACAAGAGATTATTATTACGCCAACTTATGGATTAACTGACGAACAGGTAGAAAAAATGCTCTTAGATTCGATGGTCCATGCCAAAGAAGATGTGGCCAAAAGAATGATTATTGAAGCAAAGCGTGAAGGGGAACAAATGCGATATACCATTGAAAGCTTCCTTAAAAAACATGGCCAATTATTATCCGAATCAGAAATCAATCAAACCAATGATTTATTGCATGCCTTAAATCATCAGCTTGCATCCGGAGATAAAGATCAAATATTAACAGCCATCGATGCGATTAACGAATTTACCAGACCTTTTGCCGAACGCGTAATGGATCAAGCTATTTCTGTTGCCATGAAGGGTAAATCTATCGAATAATGAAAAAAACCATTGAAATAAAAATTGCTTCTGATGTTGTTTGCCCTTGGTGTTTTGTAGGTAAGAGACAATTGACACAGGCAATGGAATTGTTAAAAGACGAATACCATTTCGAAATAACTTATTTGCCATTTGAGCTAAGTCCAGGCATTTCGGCCGAAGGTGTTGATTTTAAGCAGCACATTACCGAAAAGTTTGGAGATTTTGAGCAGTTTATTGCTCGAGCTAGTATGCTCCATGAGCGAGGTGCCGCTTTAGCTATTGATTTTCAAATTGCTAAAATCGAAGTTTCTCCAAATACTTTCCCCTTGCATATGATCATTCAATATGCCCATCAGTTTGGTTTACAATCGGCAGTAACCGAAGCATTTTTCAAAGCTTATTTCGAAGAATTGGTTGATTTATCCAAAACAGAAAACGTCATTGCTGTGGCAAAGTCGGCTGGTTTAGACGAAGAATTAATACCCGCTGCTTTACATTCTGAGGCTTTAGCTTCGCAGACAAAAGATTTGCAAGACAAAGTTTTGGCCTTAGGCATTACCGGTGTGCCCTTTTATATTATAGATAACCAATATGGTTTGAGCGGTGCGGTACCGGTTACAGAATTAGTTTCGGCTATCAGACAAGTTTAACATACGGGCAACATATTTGCCAATAATATCAAACTCTAAATTTACCGTATCTCCAATTTGTAAATATTGCATGGTGGTATGTTCGTAGGTATAAGGAATAATGGCTACACTGAAAGAATTTGAAGTCGAATCCACCACCGTTAAACTAATACCATTTACACAAATAGAACCCTTTTCAACGGTTACATTTCCAAGGCTTGCATCGTAAGCAATTGTATATCTCCAGCTGCCATTTTCGGTAATAATTGATTGCACTTGGCCAGTTTGATCCACATGCCCTTGTACAATGTGTCCGTCTATTCGACCATTCATTTGCATACATCTTTCCAAGTTTAATGAATCGCCAATTTTAAAGCTTCCCAAATTGGTTTTATGCATGGTTTCGGCAATCGCTGTAACTTCATGTTGATGGTCTTCTGTCTTTGTTACTGTTAAACAGACGCCATTGTGGGCAATACTTTGGTCAATTTTTAAGGCAGCAGAAATGCTAGATTCAATTCGAAAATGATAGTTGTCTTTTTCCTGAACAATATTTCGAATAATTCCAACACATTCTATAATTCCTGTAAACATCTTTCGCTTATCTTATTAAATGAACAAATCCTGAATAAATTTTTGGCTGGTATCCTTTCACCCTAATTTCAGAAAAATAAATAGAATAAAAATAAACACCAGTAGGCAATTCTTTGCCTGTATTTTGGTCTTTTCCATCCCAATTAATTTCTGGATCGTTGGTTTCGTAAACCAAAGTACCCCAGCGGGTATAAATTTTAGTATCAAATTTACTGACAAAATCGGTGGTGTCTTTTATCGTCGTAAATAGGTCATTTATTTGGTCTCCGTTAGGGGTAAACACATTTGGAACCGCTATGTTTGGACAATTATCGACACAAATTACATTGCTTCTTTCACTTTCATTATTTGCCGAATCGATAGCCGTCACAAAGTAGCAACCTGCAATAGAAGTTTTTAAATTATCATCCGTAAAACTGGTATTGCTATTTGGTTTTATTTGATCAGCTAATAAGGTAAATTCATCTCCCTCAAAAAAAGCTTTATAAATTTTATAAGAGACTATATCCGAAAGACAAGAATCGCTATTGGTCCAGGTCAATTCATTTTTGTATAAAGCACAACTTGGACTAACTTGAAGTATAGGTGGACAAGGTTTTTCCGTATCGATAGGGCTTACACTCACTATTTGTGATCGGTTAATCAATGGTTCTGGAAAGCCGCCTGCAGTATAGCGGCCAAGGCTTGCAACATAATATTGATAATTGAAGCCATTACTTAAGGAATCGTCTGTGTAAGTGGTATTTCGAGTAGAATCTAAAAGCTCAAATACTGCGCTTGAATTATTATAACGGTAAATTAAATAATTCGAATTGGTCCAAGGAACCGAATAAGAGAAATTTAATACTACGCGATTGTCTTGAGCCAATGCGGTTAAAAAAATACTGGAAGCATTTTTGCTGGTACCAACCAATTCATTATTCGCGTAAATAGCTACTTTATACCAATGCTGAATAGCATTAGTATTGATGTTTTTATCAATAAAAATACTGTCGTTTAAATTACCTAAAAAGCCAGCAGTGCTTGAATCTATTGGGCTGTAGCTTTTGTTATCAATAGATTTTAAAAGCACATATTTATAAGGCCCAATGTATTGAATCGTATCTAATTGGTTTGGCTTTACCCATTTAATGGTATCCATTCCATCGTTTATTCCGGTTTGAGAAATATCTATGTTAATGATTGCCGGTACATCTCTTGTGAGAATTTCGCAGCTTTCGTTAGAAACCAAACTCTCTGCACCATCTGGGAAAGTAGCTACAATTCGATAACAATAATTATTACCAGCGCTTAAACCTTGGCCATTATTATTGTCTGTAAAAGTTTCGGTATTGATATTATTTATTTTCTTGATTAATTCGTAAGCACCTTGGGCTGGAATACCTGTTTCGCAAGCATTTGGCGTGTATGGATAGGAGCCACTTTTTCTGTAAATTAAATATCCATTTGCTTTGTCGCAACTTGGTTTTTCCCAATTTAAAATAACACTAGACCCAATAGCGTTGCTAGTTAAATTTTTTGGAGCAGGTGCCACAACGGTTATCATCCAACTTTCTAAGTCAACTAATTTGGGTATACCATTGTCAATGGCTTTAAATAAAATTTGATAAGGTTGCTTGCGCACCGAATTACAAGAAGTTTTCCAATAAAATGGTTGGGTAATTACCGAGTTAGCACTCGTGTATTGATTGAATCGAACAGTATCAGGAGGGCCTAATTTAAAGGGTCCGCCGGTTGCAGTCAACATAATCGAATTATTATCGGGGTCGCTTGCACGAATCATTTGAGAAAGGTATTCGCCCGCAACAATACATGTGTCGTGTAAATCATCGAACACAGGCGGACGATTAAAACTTTGTACAATTTCAATTTGCATATCTCGTACAATGTAACCGATACGCAAAAACTTTTTTACGCCACTCACATATCGCCATTCTTCTACCATAATGGCAAAATTAAAAAGCGCCGATGCTTGGTTGTCGATAATTTGTGGCGTATCCCAAACCAATTGTCCGGTTACGGGGTCTATGCCAAAACTGTTTGAAGTGAAACCGTTTTTTAAATTGGGTAATTGAAAGCCAAAAACTTCTACGCCTACATCTTGTTTGCAAGGAATTAATTTAAAGCTAAGGCTATCTCCATCTGCATCGTAGGCATTTGGATTGTGCACAAATAATTTATTTTCGGCACCAAAATCAATGGGTTCGTAAAGTAAAACTGGAGAGTTATTAAAGCCAATAAAAGGATTGATTACCAATTCACATTCTACATAAAATGCAGTTTGTAAAGAGTTCACCATATTGCTCACATTGTTGTTTCTGTTTGGGTCTTGGTAACTAATAGTATAAGTAGCATAACCCGGAAAAGTATGTACAAAACGATACTTATTTCTTTGGATATTGGTTACTACGTTAATTTTTTCGAAGCGCGCTGCGGTGCTAGTGGTACCATCTCCAAAATTTAATTCTGCAGATGGGCGGTCGGCATTATTAGGGTCGCTGATGTCGGTAAAAGTAGTTAAAATGAATTCGTATTGTAAGGCTGAAATCTGTGTATAGCTTAGTTCTCCGGCACGATTATGCGTAGCAAATAAAAATTTACTAAGCATAAGAAATACCAAGAAAAATGCAATTTTTTTACAATTCATTTCAGCTTTAAAAATTAATTGGTCCTATTTTTCTTCCAATTAGAAGTCGTATTTTCGGCAACAGGACTCCTAGCTTTTGTTTTTGCTTCTTCCATGATTCGGGCCATTACATATGCTGCAGCCTTCGCTTCGTTTTGGTCTGCATGTTGTAGTTTTTCAGGCGTAAAATATTTACCAACAAAATGCGTATCAAAATTTCCTGAACGAAAAGCTTCGTGTTGCATCACAAATTTTCCAAATGGGAGCGTAGTTTCTATACCTGTAATTTGGTATTCGTCAATGGCACGAATCATACGCTGCATGGCCTCTTCGCGGTCTTTGCCATGGGTAACCAATTTGGCAATCATCGGATCATAATAGATTGGAATTTCCATGCCTTGCTCAAAACCGTCGTCTACTCTAACACCTAAACCTTGTGGAATTTTATAAGTACTTAAAGTGCCAATATCCGGTAAGAAATTATTGCAGGGATCTTCTGCATAGACCCTAAGTTCTATGGCATGTCCATTAATTTTTAAATCTTCTTGCGAAAAAGAAAGGGCTTGTCCGTCTGCAATTTTTAATTGCTCTTTTACTAAGTCGATGCCGGTAATCATTTCGGTAACCGGGTGTTCTACTTGTAAGCGGGTATTCATTTCTAAGAAATAAAAATCAGTATTGTTTTCTAAGATAAACTCTACGGTTCCGGCGCCCACATAATTACAAGATTTAGCCACATTTACGGCACATTCACCCATGGCCTTTCTAAGCTCGGGGCTCAATACAGCCGAAGGTGCTTCTTCTACTACTTTTTGGTGTCTTCTTTGAACAGAACATTCTCTTTCGAATAAATGCACAATATTTCCTTTGGTGTCGCCTAATACTTGGATCTCAATATGGCGTGGCGAACTCACATATCTTTCAATAAATACCGCACCATCACCAAAAGAAGAAATCGCTTCGCTTACCGCTAAATTCATTTGCTCTTCAAAGTCGGCAGTGTTTTCTACAATGCGCATCCCTTTACCACCGCCGCCTGCAGCCGCTTTAATTAAAATAGGGAAACCTACTTCCTCGGCTCTTAATTTAGCAATGGCAATATCTTGAATGGCTTCTTCGGTTCCGGGTACCATTGGAATCTGGTATTTTTTAGCAGCTGCTTTGGCAGATAATTTATTTCCCATAATTTCCATGGCTTCTGGCGAAGGGCCTACTAATATTAGCCCTTCTTGTTTTACCCTTCTAGCAAATGCAGCATTTTCGGATAAAAATCCATAACCAGGATGGATGGCTTGCGCGCCTGTTTGTTTACAAGCATTAATTATATTATCAAAAACTAAATACGATTGATTAGAAGCAGCGGGGCCAATAAAAACAGCTTCGTCTGCATAACGAACATGAGGCGATAATCGATCCGCTTCTGAATAAACGGCTACGGTTTGAATTCCCATTTCTTTTGCAGAACGCATAATGCGCAAAGCTATTTCGCCTCTATTGGCTATTAATATTTTTTTAAACATATCTGCAGATTCTGGGTTGGTACCGAATAACCAAAAATAGTGATTTTGATTGGATAAATTAATAAACAACGCCCAAATATCTTATATTTGCTCATGGCATTTATCAAAGAAACAGCTACTTTAATTCGCAAAGAGTTTTTAATGGAATGGAGGTCAAAATATGCCTTAAATGGCATTTTGATCTATGTGTTTGCCACCGTTTTTATCTGCTATTTAAGTTTCAAAAAAATCGATCCAATTACCTGGAATGCCTTATTCTGGATTATCCTTTTATTTACCTCCATTAATGCCATTGCAAAAAGTTTTATGCAAGAAAATCGCAGCAGGTATTTATACTATTATACCATTGTTAATCCAGCTGCTTTAATCTTATCAAAAATCATTTATAATTTAATTTTGATGAGTCTTATCGCATTTATTTGTTTGTTTTTTTACACCGTAGTTTTTAACAATCCGATACAAGATTTTGCCTATTATTTATTGGCTGTGGCATTAGGTGGTTTAAGTTTTTCTAGCATGTTTACTATGGTTTCTGCTATCGCTTCTAAAGCCAACAATAACAGTACCTTAATGGCCATCCTTAGCTTCCCAGTTATCGTTCCATTACTTATGCTTTTAATCAAATTAGCGAAGAATGCAATGGACGGAATTGATAGGGCAAGTAGTGCAAACGAAATTGGGGTATTGCTATTGATAAATATCATTGTATTCGCCGTTTCTTTATTGTTATTTCCTTACATTTGGCGAGATTAATTTTTAATATTTACACATGAAAATAAAATCAGATTGGTGGAAAATTTTAGGCGTAGTCTTAGTCCTTTTTTCGCTATTTCAAGGCTTAATGGGCAGGGTACCTGTCTTGCCAATATTACACGAAACCATTCGCAATATTTATTACCATGTTCCCATGTGGTTTGCTATGGTAATATTGTTTGTTTTCAATGCGGTTTATAGCATCAAATATTTATCATCAGGTAATGAGCACCACGATAACATAGCGGTAGAAGCCGCAAATGTGGGTTTGTTTTTAGGCGTATTGGGTTTATTAACCGGTATGCTTTGGGCTAAATATACCTGGGGAGAAGCTTGGAGCAACGATCCTAAACAAAACAGTGCTGCAATAGGCATGTTGGTTTACTTAGCCTACTTTGTATTAAGAGGCTCGCTAGACGAAGCACAAAAAAGAGCAAAAATCTCTGCAGTATATAGTGTTTTCGCCTTTCCAGTCATGATTGTATTGCTCTTTATATTACCTCGTTTAACCGATTCTTTACATCCAGGCAATGGCGGAAATCCAGGTTTCAATAAATACGATATGGACAATCAAATGCGCATGGTATTTTATCCTGCAGTTATAGGGTGGATATTAATTGGAGTTTGGGTGATGCAAATCAGGGTTCGTTTATTGGAAATTACTAATCAAATACTTGAAAACTAATATTTTACAATGAAAAAAATCTTTATTTTATGTTTATTGACCTTTGTGGTACAATGGGCATTTGCACAAGCGCCAACAGCAGCACCAGTAGAAATGGCTGATTTGCTTAGGAGCTCCGGAAAAATCTATGTAGTCATAGGAACTATTTCTGTAGTATTCATTGGCTTAGCGATTTATCTTTTTTCAATAGACAAAAGGCTCTCTAAATTGGAAAAAGAGCATAAATAATTTGCTAATCCTAATTATTAATCAAACATTTGCTCCATAATTTATTCAAACAAAACAAAAACCTATCATTAACTAGATTTATTTATTTATGGCTAAAACCGTAAAAGCAAAAAAAGCTGAACCAGAAGTGCATTTCTTCGGAGATGTATGTTCGTTTTTCGATAAAGCAGCTCGCTTTACTCCTCACCCTCAAGGGTTGTTGAATCAAATTAAAACATGTAATAGTGTTTATCGTTTTCAATTTCCGATTCGAAAAGGAAATGGTCAATTCGAAGTAATCGATGCGTGGAGAGTAGAACACTCTCAACACAAATTACCAACTAAGGGTGGTATTCGTTACAGCGAGATGGTAAATGAAGATGAAGTGATGGCACTAGCTGCTTTAATGACATACAAATGTGCTGTTGTAAATGTTCCATTTGGTGGAGCAAAAGGTGGTGTAAAAATTAATCCAAAAAATTACACTGTCGATCAATTAGAAAACATTACCCGTCGTTATACTTCAGAATTAATTAAGAAAAATTTCATTGGTCCGGGCATCGATGTACCCGCTCCAGATTATGGAACAGGTGAACGCGAAATGTCTTGGATTGTAGATACCTATGCCGCTATGAACCCAGGTTCATTAGATGCTAGTGCTTGTGTTACGGGTAAACCAATTTCACAATCGGGTATCAATGGTAGAAGAGAAGCAACCGGTAGAGGTATTTTTTATGCAGTTCGTGAATGCGTTAGCGTAAGCGAGGACATGAAAAAATTAGGCTTATCAGTTGGCTTAGAAGGTAAAAAAGTAATTGTACAAGGTTTAGGAAACGTTGGTTTCTATGCTTCTAAATTTATCCAAGAAGCAGGTGGAATTATTGTTGGTTTATGTGAATTTGAAGGCGCTATTTATAATCCAAAAGGATTAGATATAGACGCAGTTTTCAATCACCGTAAAAAAACAGGTTCTATTTTAAATTATAAAGGTGCAACTAAAGAATTCAAAAATTCAGCTATTGGTTTAGAGCAAGAGTGTGATATTTTAATTCCAGCAGCTTTAGAAAACCAAATTACCAGTGCAAATATTTCTAAAATAAAAGCTAAAATTATTGCAGAAGGCGCAAACGGTCCAACTACTCCAGAAGCAGAAGAGTTCTTTACCAAAAAAGGTGGTATCATTATTCCAGATATGTATTGTAATGCAGGTGGTGTAACGGTTTCTTACTTCGAATGGTTGAAAAACTTATCGCATGTTGCTTTTGGTCGTATGGATAAAAGATACGAAGAAAACGCTAGCAGAACTTTCGTAGATACTATAGAAAAAGCAACAGGTGTTACCTTATCTTCAGATCAACGCAAAGCTGTAATCAAAGGCCCAACAGAATTAGAGTTGGTAAACTCTGGTCTAGAAGACACCATGATTCGTTCATACCACGAAATGCGTGAAATTAAAGTAGTCAACAAAAAAATAGACAGTTTAAGAACTGCCGCTTTTGTGGGCGCGATTGATAAAATTGCTGTATCATATATGAATCTTGGTATTTTCCCTTAAACCATGCTTATTATGCAGAAACAAAAAGCCTCGTATTTACACGGGGCTTTTTTGTTGCTATCTTATTTCTAAAAGGCTTATTAAATAGGTATTGTAGCCTAATTTCTCCTAATTTTTTTTTATATTTATTTTGAAAAAAATGGGAAATCCGAAAAACATACTCCTCGAAATTTGTGCTGCAAATTTTGCTTCTGTGCAAGCGGCTAGTTTAGCAGGTGCGGATAGAATAGAACTATGTTCGGCTTTAGCAGTTGGCGGTTTAACGCCTTCGCATGCTTTGCTCGAAGCGGTGCAGCATTCGTTTGCAATTCCGGTGCATGTATTGGTTCGTCCAAGAGAAGGTGATTTTTTGTATACTGATGCGGAGTTTCAAATCATGCAAGAAGAAATTTTAAAAATCAAACAAATGGGTTTTGCCGGAGTGGTGTTTGGTATATTAAATTCCGATGCTACCATAGATGAAAAAAGATGCGCAACATTAGTCGCAATGGCAAAACCGATGCAACTTACTTTTCATCGTGCTTTCGACTTTGTAGCCCAAGCCAATGTAGCGCTAGAAAAACTAATCGAATTAGGCTTTGATTATGTTTTAAGCTCTGGCTTGAAAACTACGGCTGTGTTGGGTTTAACACAATTAACCGACTTAGTAGCCCAAGCAAATAATCGAATTCAAATCATACCCGCAGCGGGTATCAACGAAAGCAATGTTGCATCAATTATTCAAACAACAAAAGCCAATATTATTCATTGTTCATTAAGCGAGGAAGTACCAAGTAAGATGCAAGTTGATAATGGGTCTAATTTAATATTTGTCAACGCGGAGTCGAGCGAAAAAAAGATACGTGCAGTTAAAAAAATAATAACAACCATAAGCCATGCGTAAATTCGGCTCGATGTTATTTTTATTGATGGCAATTTGCGTACTAGCAAATAATCAAGCACAAGCCCAATCAATAATAGATTTAACAAATGCGGCACCTTGGTATTTTAAAGAATTCAATAATGCCGAGTCGCAATGGCTGCAGGCTAAAGTGCCGGGTACCATTCACCAAGATTTATTAGCTCATCAATTAATTGCAGATCCCTATTTATTAAATAAGGAACAGCAGGCACAATGGCCAGCTCAAAAGGAATGGCTTTACCAAACCACCATTTTATTGACACCGGCTTCGGCGGCTTATCAACAAATGGAATTAGTTTTCGAGGGATTAGATACTGATGCAGAAATTTTGATCAATGGAAAAGTAATCGCAAGCGTTAATAATATGTTTCGCATTTGGAAGTTCAATGTTCGTCCATTGCTAAAAATTGGTAACAACGATTTGCAAATAAAATTTTTATCAAGCGAAAATTTGGCGGCTTTGGCTTACCATAAATTGCAACCCAAAATTCCATTAGATGAAAGAATCATGGTCCGCAAAGCAGCCTATCAATTTGGTTGGGATTGGGGTCCTCGTTTGGTTACAGCGGGGATTTATAAAAAAGTGTATTTACATTGCTGGGATCAATTAAAAATCGAACACATTCAATATCAGCAGTTGCAAATAGATACTGCAATGGCTCGCTTAAATGCAAAAGTCGGAATCAATAGTCTTGTTGAACAAGAAATTAGCTATCAAATTATCGATAGTACCACCAAGCAAATATATGCAAGTAGTAAATTAAAAGTAGTGAAGGGGCAGCAATTTTTTTCAATTCCATTTACCATCAATAAGCCCAAGTTGTGGTGGTGCAATGGTTTGGGAGCACCCAATTTATTAAATTTAACATTCATACTACTTAGCAAGAATATAAAAATAGCAGAAAACACCCGCATAGGCTTAAGAAAAATTGAACTCGTTCAACAAGCTGATCAAAAAGGAAAATCTTTTTATTTCAAATTAAATGGACTGCCTGTTTTTATGAAAGGGGCCAATTATATTCCGCAAGATAATTTTATACCTCGGGTAAGTATTGCGCAAACAAAAAGTTTAATTCAACAAGCAAAAGCGGCAAACTTTAATATGTTAAGGGTTTGGGGCGGTGGCATCTACGAGAGCGATGCGTTTTATAACGCGTGTGACGAATCTGGCATTTTAGTTTGGCAAGATTTTATGTTTGCTTGCGGCTTAGTGCCAAGTGGCGCGGCATTTGCCAATAATGTTAAACAAGAAATTGCCGATCAACTCATTCGATTAAGAAACCATCCATGTATTGCATTGTGGTGTGGTAATAACGAAGTAGCAGAGGGCTGGTCTAATTGGGGCTGGCAAAAACAATTTAATCTGAGCGCTGCAGATTCTATTCGAATTTGGGCAGATTATCAAAAAATATTTCATCAAATCATTCCATCGGTCATCGATAGCTTGAGCGATGGCATTGCTTATTGGCCATCATCTCCTCAATTTGGTTGGGGTAGAAAAGAAAGTTTACTATTTGGAGACATCCATTATTGGGGAGTTTGGTGGGGCGAAGAACCTTTCGAAAAATACCAACAAAAAGTAGGTCGATTTGTATCCGAGTATGGCTTTCAATCTTTTCCAAGTAAAAGTACCCTCGAAAAATTTACGAACCTAAACGATCGAAAACTAAATTCGAACACGATGCAAGCGCATCAAAAACATCCCAAAGGTTTTCAAATCATAGACCAACAAATGGGCTTGTACTATCAAAAACCATCCGACTTCGACACATATGCCTATACAAGCCAAGTTTTGCAAGCAGAGGGCCTAAAAATAGCCATAGAGGCCCATCGTATGGCAATGCCATATTGTATGGGGACATTATATTGGCAGTTCAACGATTGTTGGCCGGTGGTGTCTTGGTCGAGCAGCGATTATTACCAAGAAAAAAAAGCGGCCTATTATTTTGTTAAAAAAAGTTTTGCCACCAATATGTTGGCATTCCAAAAACAAAATGATAGTTTACAATTGTATGTTGTCAGCGATTCGCTTCAAGCCATGCAAGTAAAATTAAATTTTGTAGTGATGACCCATACTGGAAAAATTGTTTTCCAATCAAAAAATCAATATAATCTTAGGCCACAATCTGCAACAAAATTAACTCAATTTAGTATGGCCAGTTTAACTAAAGGCTATGATCCAACACGTTTAGTTGGCGTCGCAACCATCGAAAAACAAGATGGAAGTACGATAACAAACTATTATTATTTTGATGTGATAAAAAATTTAGACTTAGTGGCCGATCGCATCAGTGTTAATCAATCTGCAGGCAATGGCCAAATTGCTATTCGCATTTCTTCCCCAACTTGGAAAAAAAATATCCAGCTCAGTACCAGTGTTGCAGGCGAATTTTCTGATAATTATTTTGATCTTATGCCCAATCAAACACAAGTTATTTATTTCAAACCTACGCATACACTTTCATTGGAAAATATTCCTTTGACTACCAAATTTATTTATAATAAAGAATCGAAAAAATAAACACCTATGAAAAAAATCATTCTGTACTTTTTTTGTTTCCCCATTTTGTTGGCTTCGGCACAAAAACAAAAAACAAATTTAGCAAAAATGGTAAATCCATTTATCGGCACAGGAGGCCACGGGCATACCTTTCCAGGCGCTTCAAGTCCATTCGGTATGGTGCAATTGAGCCCAGATACTCGACTAGATGGATGGGATGGTTGCGGTGGTTACCATTACGATGATAGTATTATTTATGGTTTTTCTCATACGCATTTAAGCGGCACAGGTGTTTCTGATTACGGAGATATTTTACTCATGCCCAGTACCAATGCGGCGGTTGATTTATCAAATTATGCTTATGCACAAAAGTTTAGTCATCAAGCAGAGTCGGCACATGCTGGATTTTATGAAGTACAATTAGCTAATCAGGTTAAGGTATCACTTACAGCAACTAGTAGAGCAGGTTACCATCGTTACCAATTTCCAAATCAATCAAATGTCAATTTGGTGCTCAATTTAAAACACCGCGACCAAGTGATTGCTTCTAGTTTAAAACAAATCAATGCTTATGAAATAGAAGGGATGCGCCGTTCCAAAGCTTGGGCGAACGATCAACATGTTTATTTTGTGATGCGTTTTTCCAAGCCTATTCAAAGTATCCAATTAGCGAATCAACAAATACTAAAAATTGGAGAAACTATTCAAAGTAAAGATATCATATCGCTTATTCATTTTCAGCAAGATCAAAATTCAACGCTAGAGGTTAAAGTTGGCATTTCGGCAGTGAGCGAAGCAGGCGCTAGGCTCAATTTGGAAAAAGAAATGGCAAACCTATCTTTTGAAAAAGTACTTGCCAATGTTAACGTAAATTGGAACCTAGAATTAGGTAAAATTACCATCAAAGATCCTCGTGTAAAATTAAAAAATATTTTTTATACGACACTGTACCATGCCATGCTCAGTCCTAATGTTTACAATGATGTAGACGGTCATTACAGGGGAAGAGATTTACAAATACATCAATCCAAAGAATTCAATAATTATTCTGTTTTTTCGTTATGGGATACCTATCGTGCCGAGCATCCTTTGTTAACGGTGATAGATCAGAAAAGAAGCAACGATTTTATTCAAACTTTTATTCATCAAGCGGAACAAGGCGGATTACTTCCAGTCTGGGAGTTATCGGGTAACGAAACCAATTGTATGATTGGTTATCATTCCGTTTCGGTTATTGCCGATGCCTTTCTCAAAGGAATTCGTCAATATGATGTAGAGAAAGCATTTGAAGCGATGAAAAAATCGGCGAATCAAAATGAACTTTCTTTAAATGCTTATCGACTATTTGGATTTGTACCTGCCGATATAGCTTCAGAGTCTGTTTCTAAAACTTTAGAATACGCATATGACGATTGGTGTATTGCCCAAATGGCAAAGGCCTTAGGGCATCAAGCAGATTACGAAATTTTTATTCAGCGTGCACAATATTATAAAAATGTATTTGATCAATCGAGTGGTTTCATGCGAGCAAGAATTAACAATACTTGGATTAGTCCATTTAATCCTTACGAAGTTAATTTTAATTATACCGAAGCCAATGCTTGGCAATATGCATTTATGGTTCCTCAAGATATCAATGGATTAATGGATTTGATGGGAGGGAAGAAACAATTTGCCGCAAAATTAATGCAACTTTTTATGGCAGATACAGCCACAACCGGAAGGGTGCAAGCCGACATCAGTGGTTTAATTGGTCAATACGCTCATGGCAACGAGCCCAGTCATCATATGGCTTATCTGTTTAATGCTGCGGGGCAACCTTGGAAAACACAAAGTTTAGTGAGTAACATTTCCGAAGTAATGTATCGTTATCATCCTAACGGTTTAATCGGTAACGAAGATTGCGGGCAAATGTCTGCATGGTATGTATGGTCTGCTATGGGCTTGTATCCGGTAACTCCGGGTGCAGCTAATTATGCCATCGGTTCACCTATGTTCGAAGAAGTAACAATTCATTTAGAAAATGGTAAGCAGTTTATTATTAAAGTGAAAAAGAATGGAGATGATGCGCATTACATTCAGACTGCAAAACTAAATCAGCAGCCATACAATCAAAGTGATATTGCTCATCAAACCATAATGAATGGGGCTACGCTTGTATTTCAAATGGCTGATACCGCCAATAAAAATTGGGCTACAGATAATTATACCGCTACAACCATTCAAGATCAATTGATTACCGCTACACCCTTTGTAGCACAAGCCACTCGAACTTTTTACGATTCTACTTTAGTGGCTATGCAAAGTGTGATTTCGAATGCTCGCATTTACTTTACGCTCAATGGAGATGAGCCAAGTGCAAAATCAAATTTATATAGTAAACCGTTTTATATTCATCAAACAACATCTATTAAAATGTTGGCCATTGCGCCAAATTCTTTGCCTTCTAAAACGGTGGAGTCGCTACATACTAAAATGATAGATCATCGTAAGGTGCAAATAAAATATCCTTATGCGCCACAATATGCCGCATCGGGTCCACAAACTTTGGTCGATTTTATCAAAGGCACCACCAGCTTTCAAACAGGCGCATGGCAAGGATTTGAAGGCGTTGATTTAATAGCAACAGTTGATTTAGGAGAAATAAAAAACATTCAACAAATAGCGACTACATTTCTACAAGACCAAGGTTCTTGGATTTTCTTACCCAAAGAAGTAAGCTATGCTATTTCAACAGATGGATTGAATTTTAAAGAATTGGATAAATTAAATTATGCTGCAGAGCAAGATAATGCAAATAAATTAATACATGCTTTTGTGAAAAGTTTTAATGCAACAAAAGTGAGATATGTAAAAATTAACGCAAAAAATATTGGAAATTGCCCAAGCTGGCACTTAGGAGCAGGTGGTACTTCATGGATTTTTGCAGACGAAATAGCGATAGAATAAGATGAAAAAAAGTATAAGGATTATTTTTATTTTGGTAATTGGCATTTTGCCAATGAGGCTTCTTTCACAAGCCATAGCAACACCCATTCAAATTATTCCGGCTCCACAAAAAATAACACACAGCGAAGGGCAATTTGTTTTTAATGAAAACACGCAGCTTGTTTTTGATAATAAAAATTCGGAATTAAAAAATACCGCTATTTATTTACAATCATTTTTGGCAAAGGCAACAAATTTGTCGTTTAAAGTAAGCACCAAAAATGCACCCGATAATAATGTTATATATATTGGCATTGCTACTAATTTGGCGCTTCCTAGCCCAGAAGGCTATCAATTAATTATCACAAAAAACAAGGTAAGTATTATTGGAAATAGTTTGGCTGGCGTATTTTACGGTATACAAAGTATGAGACAATTGTTACCAGCAGCAATAGAAAATAATGGCAATCTAAAAAGCCTGCTGCAGTTTCAATTACCTTGTCTACAAATTACCGACTATCCAAAATTTGCTTGGCGTGGACTCAATTTAGATTGTTGTAGACATTTCATGGATAAAGCATTTATTCTACATTATTTAGATGTGCTTGCTTATTATAAAATGAATAAATTTCATTGGCATTTAACAGAAGATCAAGCTTGGCGAATAGAGATAAAAAAATATCCAAAACTCACCTCGGTTGGTGCTTTCAGAAAAGAAAAAGAAGGCAATATTTATGGTGGATTTTATACGCAAGAAGATATCAAAGAAGTGGTGGCTTATGCTGCTAAATTAAATATCGAAGTAATTCCAGAAATAGAAATGCCAGGACATTCCTTGGCTGCCATTGCCGCATATCCTGCGCTTTCTTGCAACAAAGCACCGCTTGCGGTTGCAAATACCTGGGGCGTTTTTAAAGACATCTATTGTGCAGGTAACGATAGTACATTTGTTTTTTTAGAAAATGTATTAACAGAAGTGTTTGCTTTATTTCCTTCTAAATATATTCATATAGGAGGCGATGAAGCACCTAAATATCGTTGGGAAAATTGCGCTGCTTGTCGGCTAAGAATGCAAAACGAAAAACTCAAAGATGCACACGAATTACAAAGTTATTTTATCAAACGAATGGAAAAATTTGCCAATTTAAATGGTAAAAAAATAATTGGTTGGGATGAAATTTTAGAAGGTGGATTAGCCCCCAACGCAACGGTTCAATCGTGGAGAGGAGTAGAAGGTGCAATAGCTGCTGTTAATTCGCAACACGATGCCATTGTATCGCCCACCAGTCATTGCTATTTTGATTATTCTTTAAAGTCGATTGATTTAGCAAAAGTGTATAGTTTTAATCCAATACCTGCAGGCATTTTGGCCGAAAACGAAAAGTACATTTTAGGTGGAGAATGCAATATGTGGACCGAAAAAGCACCTCAAAACCTAGTCGATTCAAAAGTATTTCCACGCTTATTAGCATTAGCCGAAGTTTTGTGGACCAATCCAATGCCTCGCAATTTCGAAGCATTCAACCAAAGAGTAGTATCGCATTATCCTCGCTTAACGGCATTGGGTATTCATTATGGTTTTGATAAACAAGGGATCACTTTTTCGATTCAAGCAAATCCACTAGCTAAAGCCTTTCAAGTGGAATTAATTCCTGCCCAAGCCGATTTAAAAATAGTATATACTTTAGATCAATCACTACCCCAAATTGGAAATCCAAAAGCAATAGTTTATGATAAAGCCATTCAATTACAAGAGTCTGGTATTTTAAAAGCCGCAATACAACAAGTCGACACCAATCAATTAGAAGTCTTCAGTCGTCAATTTGATATTCACCAAGCCATTGCCAAGCCTTGCACAATCAATGCTAAGCCCAGCGATAGTTATGCAGCCAATGGGGCTAATTCATTAGTCGACGGGCTCATTGGTTCGATTGATTTTCATGATGGACTTTGGTTAGGGTTCCAGCAAAATCATTTAGAAGCCATTATAGACTTGGGGGAAAATAAAAAAATCAACAGCATACAAGCTCATTTTCTACAGAGTATGCCTTCTTGGATTTTATTTCCCGAAAGTGTTTCCTTATATACTTCGAGTGATGGCATTCAATTTAAATTATTCAAAGTGCTTGAAAATAAATTTCCTCAAAATGTGAGCGAAACAAGTATGCAATACTTTAGCTTTGAATTGCCAAATACAAGCACACGTTATATTAAATTGATTGCTAAAAAAGTGGATAAATGTCCCGAATGGCACGAAGCGGCTGGAAGTGAGGCTTGGTTATTTGTAGATGAAATTAGTATATATTAAATATTTTCATATGAGAATTAGGAACTTAATCTTTTCGATTATTTGCATGTTTGCAGCTTCGGCTTGCCAAAAAGAAATGCATTTAATTACCGACACTAATTATTTAGCAAAAGTAGATAGTCAGTTTCAAAGACAAAAAATGCTAGCTGTAAATAGAGATTCCGCGCTTTTCAATGTGTTTAAGCAATCCTTGAGTCCATTTGAAACCGAAGCTTTGAAGTTTTTATTTGCTTATATGCCTTTGTCAGATTTAGCAGATTACGATGGTGCATTTTATTTGAAAAATATTAAATCGTCTGCGCAGGCAAAACTAACCATGCCTTGGGCCGATAAAATACCAGAAAATATTTATCGACATTTTGTATTACCCATTAGAGTGAATACCGAAACGCTAGATACGGCTCGTTTGGTTTTTTATCAAGCGCTCAAAGATAGGGTAGCCGGCTTATCCATGGAAGCAGCCGTTTTGGAGGTGAACCACTGGTGCCACGAAAAAGTAATTTACCGATCTACAGACGATCGTACTTCCTCTCCTTTAAATTGTGTAAAATCTACTTTTGGTAGGTGCGGCGAAGAATCAACTTTATTGGTCACTGCATTGCGTTCGGTTGGTATTCCAGCTCGTCAATGTTATACGCCCCGATGGGCTCATTGCGACGACAACCATGCTTGGGTAGAAGCATGGGTCGATGGAGAATGGAAATATTTAGGTGCATGCGAACCCGAAGGGGAATTAAACAAAGGATGGTTTACCGGCCCATCTAAAAGGGCTATGTTGGTTAATACTACGGTATTTGGTGATTATCAAGGACCCGAAGCGGTTTTAGAAAAAACACCTTGGTATACCAAAATAAATGTTTTATCAAATTATACGAAAACAAAAAAAATAGTTGTTCAAGTTATTGATGAACAAAATCAACCAATCGAAAATGCAAATGTTGCTTTTAAATTATATAACTATGCGGAGTTTTATAGTTTAAGTAATCAATTAACCGATAAAAATGGTTTTTGTGATTTTGAAACTGGCTTAGGCGATTTGTTAATTTGGGCAAGTAAAGGGGAGGCCTATAACTATCAAAAAGTAACAGTTGCCAATACCGACACCTTAGTTTTGTCAATAGCTACTCAACCTGTTTTTATAAGTACTTCTTTTACTCCTCCGGCAGATACTTATCAAGAGCCTAAAAATGCTCATCCAAACCAAGCCAAACTAGCGCAAAGAATAAAGCAAGAAGATTCGCTAAGGGCCAATCAAATAGCTACTTTCCCAGATAGTGCCCAAATAACAAAATGGGCGCTAAATAATAATTTGCCAATCGAACAATGCCTTCAATATATTAATTTATCGGTGGGCAACTATCAAACTATTCAAGCATTTTTACTGAGCTACAGTAAACACCAAGATTGGAAATTTGACTTATTAAAATTAATTTCTGAAAAAGATTTAAGAGATATTTCTTTAACGACTTTGTTAGATCATTTAAATAATAGCCAATCATTGGCAGTATTAAATCCTCGAATTGGTAATGAAATGTCTTCGGCATATAAATCTTATTTTCAAAAACATTTCGATGCGCAATTTCAGCAAAAAGCAAAAGCAGATATTTCTTTTTTAGTGCAATGGTTTCAACAAAATATCCAAATCGAAAAGCAAGCCAATTATTATCACATACCCATGAGCCCGATTGGAGTTGCGGAGCTTAAACAGGCCGACCTGCCATCAAGAAATATTTTATTTGTAGCCATGTGCAGGAGCTTTGGTATACCTGCACGTATAGAACCTGAATATGCTCAATTACAAGTAAAATTTAATTCGCAACCTAATTGGCAAACAATTAATTTTGAGCAAACAAGTAAAGAAATTGCTGCCAATGCCAGACTTAAATTAGTTTATCAAAACCCTTCCGCAATTAAACTACAATACGGATTGAATTTTAGCATTGCAAAAATTGTTAATGGTTTAGCACAAACAATTAATTACGAAAATAATCCCATCTTTTCGCAATTTCCAGCAACCCTATCCTTATCGCCAGGAAACTATATTGTGATTACCGGTTATCGATTAAGCGATGGGACCGTTTGTAGCAATATATATCCTGTTACTTTAGCTGCTAATCAATTGGCAATTCTACCATTCGAAATGTTTATTCCTAAGGTTCAAAATAAAATGTTGGGCAGCATAGAGGCAACTCACCGAGTGTTAATCAATCAACAATATAAAAGCATTGCCAGTTTTAAAAATACAAATGGCTTGGCCATTTTGTGTTTAGATTTACCCGCAGAGCCATCTAAGCATGTAATTGTAGAGCTACAATCTTTAAAACAGCAATGGCAGGCCATGCAATTTCCACTCTTGGTTTTATTGCCACAACAAAGCAAACTCTTAGATATCAAGCAAAAATACCTTACGTTTTTCCCCGAAAATACTTCCTTTGCAGTAGACCCCCGATTTTCTGTCCATAAGCGTTTAAAAATGGTAAAAAGCAAAACAAATGCACCCTTATTGATGTTAATTGATACTAAAGACCAAATAAAGTTTATTTCTGCTGGTTATGCCATTGGTAATATTGATTTAATAATTCAATCAATGCAAGCAGAATCGCTTTGTTTAAAAAATTGTACAAAATAACATGAATGCAAATTTCGACACTTTAACCAATAAAATTGCTCCCCTTAGGGCGCAAATTATTCAACATGCTTTATATCAAGAAATAAATAATCTTTCTGATTTAAAAATTTTCATGAAATACCATGTGTTTGCTGTTTGGGATTTCATGTCCTTATTAAAATCACTTCAAATTAATTTAACCTGTGTAGAAACACCGTGGTTGCCTGTTGGAGATGCAAATACTCGATTTTTAATTAATGAGATTGTGGTAGGAGAAGAATCGGATGTGGATCAAAATGGCATAAGAACCAGTCATTTTGAATTATACTTATCGGCTATGAAGCAAGCCGGCGCTAATACACAACAAATTAACGATTTTATCGATAATTTAAAAATATATAAAAGTTTAACCTTAGCATTCGAACACGCGAATGTATCAGATGCCATTCGTTCTTTTGTGGAGCATACTTTTTCGATTGTCAATTCAAACGAATCTTATTTACAAGCAGCTGTTTTTACATTTGGCCGCGAAGATTTAATTCCAGCCATGTTTTTAAGTATGGTTAATAATTTTTCGGTAGAAGAATCTCAAAAAGCCGAAATTTTTAAATATTATTTAGAAAGACACATTGAAATAGATGGCGATCATCACAGTCATTTAGCCATAGCCATGACCGATCAATTATGTGGTGACGATCAAAATAAATGGACTGCATTAACAAAAGCGGTAATTGATTCGCTTCAGATGCGCATACAGCTTTGGGATGCAGCCTATCAAGAAATCATTGTATCAAAACAAAATGCATAAAAAAAGGCGCTTTACGAAGCGCCTTTTTTTATTACAAACCGCTCAATTAAAAATTTCCTTTAATAGCAAATAATACATTTCTTCCCGAAGCGGAAATTCCTGAACCAAATACACGGTAGTTTTTATCTGTAATATTTTCGATAGCCATTTGCAAATCAATGTTTTTATTTACTTTAAAATTTGCTCTTAAATTAAGCGTATGCCAAGCGGGTAAACCATTTGCGGTAGCATAAATTAAATTATCTTCTCCAGCAACGTTATAATCTTTTAATTTTTTTGCACCATTAAATAGGGTAAAAAAACTAGCAGACCAATTTTGGTGATCGTAGTTTAAACTTGCTTTACCATAAATCGGAGCAATATGATCTAAAGGGCTAGCAGGCGAATTACTACTAATCATGCCTTTGGTGTAATTAACATTTGCAGCAAAACTAAATCCAGCATTTAATTGATGTTCGATATTTGCCGAAACGCCATATATATATGCTTTTCCAGCATTTACATTTTTTTGTACTCTATATAAGGTATCACCATATTTAACAAAATCATTTCCGTTAAATGTACTGTTTTGGGTTACAATAACATTTTCTAAATCTGTAATGAAAGCATTTACTTTAAAATTTGCCACCCGCCATTGCTTACTTAAACCTATTTCATAATTATTCGCAAATTCTGGTTTTAAATCTTCATTTGGCATAATCAAAGTTCCTATGGTGGAAGTATTTCCAGTAGAATCAATTTTATTAGATTCAAATACCTTCGCTAAGTCATCTAAGTTTGGCGTTCTAAAGCCAGAAGATATTAAGAAGCTAAATTTCCAATTATTATTTGTGCGATAGCATGCGCTTACATCGCCTACAATACTTTGATTGTTTTGCGCTATTTCATTAAATGGAAAAGGGAAATAAGTTTGGTTGTTGAATTTGGCACGAAGTCGAGAATTGGTATACCTTATTCCCTCATATATATCCAATTTTCCAAATGATTTTTCTCCAGAAAGATAAACTGCATGGGAGCGTGTGCTTGAGCCGCCGTCTGGATAGCGCGTATCTAAAGCACTTCGGATTCCAGTGTTTATATTTTCTGCATTAGCGGTAGATTTTACTTCGTTGAAATTACTTTCTAATCCATATCGAATGAATCGATTTTTATATTTTTTTTCAAAATCCAAATTGATAGCATTTACCGTTACATTTTCGATTCGGTGGTTTAAGGTCGAATTACTCCAATTGCGGTTGTGTCTGCTTTCTTCAATGGCTTGATGTGATAGTGTAATATTTCCTTGATCATACCACTTGCCATTTTTTAATTGCGCTTGATAAGATAATAACAATCTATTTTGTGGGCCATAATACCATTCTGCGCTTTTAAAAATACCAGCACTATTTGTTTCCGTTAATCGATCATAACGAGGCACATTAGTGCTATTAGATAATTGAAAATTTAACACATGCTTAATTTTTTCGTTTTGCTTCCAAACAACTTTTTGAATGAAGTCATATTGGCTATAAGCACTTCCTTTTTGGATATTTGGGTTTTGATTAACAAGCATTGTGTCTTTGCCATTGATGCGTCCTTGGTAATAGTTTCTTTTACCTAAATCGCCCATGGCATCAGATCTATTCGCGCCTTGTCTTAAATCACTAAATGCAGATTGTGTATAAGAAGTATAAGAGCCCCATTTATTATTCGCTACACTCAAAGAAACTTGATTGCTGATTTCGTTATTCGTGGTCGCGTACTTGCTAGCTACATTCCCTTTTACCAATATTTTTTTACTGTTCGAAAATTCGGGAGATTTTGTGTAAAAATGAATCACGCCGCCTAATGCATCACTCCCATATAATACAGAACCCGGACCGTTTATAATTTCTATTTTATCTAAACTAAATTGATCTATAGTAATGCTATTTTGTAAATGTCCAGCACGATAAATGGCATTGTTCATGCGTACACCATCTACAACCAATAAAATTTTATTTGCTTCAAAGCCTCTCATAATTGGACTTCCGCCACCTTGTTGACTTTTTTGAACCAATACTTGACCTGAATTTTGTAGTAAATCGGCAGTATTGGCTTGGTTTGCTTGCGCAATTTCTTTTGCACTTATCACACTTACCTGATTCGCTATAAGTTGAATAGCCCAGGGGAATTTTCTAGCGGCAATAACTGCTTCATCCATTTCCACTTTAATCAAAACCTGGGCTTGAAGTATGCTAAAATTAAATAGCATACACGCAAGAAGTAATATTTTTTTCATTTATTCAAAAATAGAATTTATTTAATAAAACCGAAATAGCGGTATTCTTCAGCTATTTTTGTACTTTTGATGTTTAAACATCTTTCTTCCATTCCTTTCATGAAAATTCTATATCCCTATTTAAAAAACTATTGGAAATTAGGCGCTTTAGCCTTGTTTTTAGCGGCAATTAACCAAGGTTTTTCGCTCTTAGATCCTTTATTGTTTCGTTATATCATTGATAATTATGCCAGTAAATTTTCCGAACTAACAAAAGAAGAATATATCAGGGGAGTTGGATTTTTATTATGCGGTACCATTAGTGTTGCATTTGTATCTAGAATTGCGAAAAATTTCCAGGATTATTTCGTGAATGTAATTACGCAAAAACTGGGCGCGCAAATGTACTCCGATGGATTAGAACATTCTTTAGGCTTATCATATGCACAATTCGAAGACCAACGCAGCGGCGAAACATTAGGCATTTTACAAAAAGTAAGAACCGATGTCGAAAAATTGATTGCTTCTTTTGTCAATACATTATTTACCTCTTTTATAGGAATTGTTTTTGTTATGGTGTACGCCATTAAAGTACATTGGCTTATTGCACCTGTATTCTTAGCTGTTGTACCATTACTTGGCATTTTAAGTTCGGTACTGAGTAAAAGAATTAAAAAAATTCAAAAGGTAATTGTAGGCGAAACCACTGCATTGGCAGGTTCTACCACCGAATCATTGCGCAATATAGAATTAGTGAAATCTTTAGGCTTAGTAAAGCAAGAAATAAAGCGACTCAATAACACAACCGAAAAAATCTTAGGATTAGAATTAAGAAAAGTAAAATACATCAGGAGTTTAAGTTTTATTCAAGGCACTGCGGTTAATTTCTTAAGAACCTGTATCATGTTTATCATGTTGTATTTGATTTTTCAAAAAGAAATTTCGATTGGTCAAATGTTTTCTTTGATGTTTTATTCATTCTTTATTTTTGGCCCATTACAAGAATTAGGCAATGTCATTAATACTTTCAGAGAGGCAGAGGTTTCTTTAGCTAATTTTAAAGCCATCATGGAAATGCCTAAAGAGCCTAAACCTGCACATCCAAAAATCATTACCACGGTAACAAAATTAACCTTCGATAAAGTTTCTTTTCAACATCAATCGGCTAAAACAAAAGCAATACAAGAAATTAGTTTCGAAGTAAATGCAGGCCAAACAGTTGCTTTTGTTGGACCTTCGGGATCTGGAAAAACAACACTGGTTAAATTATTAGTTGGATTATATCGCCCTCAATCCGGACAAATTAGGTACAACGAAGTACCCGAAAACGAAATTGATTTAGATACTTTAAGAGAAAAAATTGGATTTGTAACCCAAGATACCCAATTGTTTGCTGGAAGTATTCGCGAAAATTTGTTGTTTGTGAATCCAGGAGCTACCGATGCGCAATGTATGGAAGTGCTCGAAAAAGCAGCTTGTCAAAACCTATTAGCTCGAGCAGATAAAGGATTGGATACGGTTATTGGCGAAGGCGGTGTAAAAGTTTCGGGAGGGGAGAAGCAGCGATTATCCATTGCCAGGGCATTGCTCCGTAAACCAAATTTATTGGTCTTCGACGAAGCCACCTCGGCACTCGATTCTTTAACTGAAGAAGAAATCAACGACACCATTAAAAAAATTGCCCTTGGTGAACAACATATTACGATCATGATTGCTCATCGATTATCTACTATTATGCATGCCGATAATATTGTAGTCTTAGAAAAAGGCTTGGTAATTGAAGAAGGCAAACACGAAGATTTGCTAGCTTTAAAGGGTTTATATTATGCCATGTGGCGTCAGCAAATAGGCGAAAGAAATAGCTAAAATATTGCTTGAAATCGGTTTTTATGCTTAATTTTGAGTGTTTTAAATCAACAAATGAAAAAGACCCATTTAATTGGCATTTTAGTAATTGCCATTGCCATTGCAGCCATCATCAGTACCTTCTCTGATTCTAGTTCTTATGCAAGTTTTGCAGAGTCTAAAGAAACCAATAAGGAAATTCATGTGGTGGGAAAATTACAGAAAGAAAAGGAAATGATTTACAATCCTATTCAAGATGCTAATTATTTTTCTTTTTATGTGAAAGACCAGCAAGGTGAAGAGTGTAAAGTGATTTATGCTGGCACCAAACCTCAAGATTTCGAAAAATCTGAACAAATTGTGTTAATTGGAAAAATGAAAGCAGATGAATTTCATGCATCCAAAATTTTAATGAAATGTCCTTCAAAATATAACAACGACAAAGTGGAGACCAAAGAATTCAAAGCGCAAACATCATAGCATATCCTATTCTTTCAAAATAAATTCATGGAAATAAAATTTTTAGGGGAACATTTGTTACCCGGTATAGCTGGTAATTTTGCAGTAGTGTTGGCTTTTTCAACGGCATTACTAACCACAATTGCTTATTTTTTTGCAGCCAAAACTGCCGAAAATTCGTGGTTAAAAATTGCGCGAACCGCTTTGTATGTGCATGCAATAGCCATCATTGGCATTATAGTAAGTTTAGCGGTTATCATTGGTAATCATTATTTCGAATACCATTATGCTTGGGCTCATTCGAGCACCACTTTGCCAACTAAGTATATTATTTCTTGTTTCTGGGAAGGTCAAGAAGGTAGTTTTTTATTATGGTCGTTTTGGCAAATGTGTTTAGCATTGATACTTCGTTTTTTTGCAAAAAAATGGGAGCCTTCGGTTATTGCCATTGTCATGCTTTCACAAGTTTTAATTATGTCTATGTTATTAGGGGTAGAAATTCTTGGACATGTGATTGGCTCCAATCCATTTATTTTACTACGCGATGCCTTGCAAGCACCCATTTTTCAAAGAGCCGATTATTTATCTTTAATTAAAGATGGTAATGGATTAAATCCATTATTACAAAATTATTGGATGGTCATTCATCCGCCAACCTTGTTTTTAGGATTTGCTTCTATGGTAGTGCCATTTGCTTTTGCACTTGCAGGTGTTTGGCAAAAGAAATACGATGAATGGATGAAACCTGCATTGCCATGGGCTTTGTTTGCGGTAATGATTTTAGGTACAGGTATTATCATGGGCTCTTTTTGGGCTTATGAGGCTTTAAATTTTGGTGGTTTTTGGGCTTGGGATCCGGTAGAAAACGCTTCTTTAATTCCTTGGCTAACTTTAATTGCAGGTGTGCATGTAATGCTAGCTTATAAGCATAGCGGACATTCTTATTTTACGGCTTTATTTTTAGTCTTTATTAGTTATGTATTGGTTTTATATGCTTCCTTTTTAACTAGAAGTGGAATTCTTGGAAATGCCTCGGTACACGCATTTACAGACCTTGGCATGTCGGGCCAATTAGTTATTTATATTTTAGTTTTCTTAGGAATAGGATCTTATTTATTAATTAAAAATTGGAAACATTTTCCGCGTACAAAAAAAGACGAAGAAACTTATTCTAGAGAATTTTGGTTATTTATTGGCGCGGTCATGTTAGGTATATCTTGTTTCCAAGTGATCTTAACCACTTCTATTCCGGTAATCAATAAATTATTTGGCAGCAATATTGCGCCACCTGTAAATGTAATTGATCATTATAATAAATGGCAAATTCCAATCGCAGTGTTAATTTTAATTATTTCTGGATTTGCACAATTTTTAAAATATAAAAATACGGATCCTCAAAAATTCAAAAAAGTATTTTTCATTACCTTATTATTAAGTAGTATTACCTCCAGCATCATTTGTTATTTTGCCGGATATTTTCAATTAATTCCTTTTGCATTATTGGTATTTTCGGCAAATTTTGCGGTGTTTGCAAACGGAGAAATTTTGCTTTCTGTATTCAAAGGAAAAATAAAATTAGCGGGCTCGGCCATTGCACACATGGGCTTTGCGCTATTGCTATTGGGAGCGCTAATAGCAGCATCTAAAAGCGAAGTATTGAGTATTAATAATTCTGGATACAATTACGGTAAAGAATTTAACGAAAAAAATACCAAAGAAAATATTTTATTGTGGAAAGACGAACCACTTAAAATGGGAAATTATGAATTAACCTACCTAGGCGATTCATTAGCGCCACCCAATACTTATTATAAAGTACATTACGATGAATTAGATGCTTCCGGTAAAATAGTGCATTCGTTTTTATTGTATCCTAATGCACAAGTTAATCCGAAGATGGGTTTAATTGCTTCGCCAGACACCAAACATTATTTAACGCATGATATTTATACGCATGTAAGTTCGGTCCCTCAAAAAGAAGAAACACATCAAATGCACGATGGGCATAACGAAGACGAAGGCTATACAAGTACGAAAAACTATACCGTAAAAATTGGAGATACCATTCGTTACGATAAAGGCATCATTATTTTAGCAAACCTAAACAAACAAGTTACTGTAAAAGACATCACCCTAGAAAGTAATGATATTGCCGTAGGTGCGGATTTACGCATCATTAATGAGGATAGAGAAACCCTAATCACGCCAATTTTTGTGATCAAAAATAATTACCAATTTGATTTGCCTCAAGAATCTGATGCGGTAGGCATTAAAGCTAAATTTACCAAAATCAACCCAAGTACCGGCGAAATTGACTTAGTCATAATGCAAAAGGCGCCTAAACAACGCGATTATATTATTATGAAAGCCATTGTATTCCCTTATATTAATTTCTTATGGGGTGGTACTATTTTAATGGTCTTAGGTTTTATACTTTCTATTTTTAGAAGAGTAAAAGAATATAAAAGAGAGCCTATTTCATGAGTTTGAAAATTGCAATAGTGGGAGCGGGTAATGTGGCGAGCTTTTTTGCAAAAAAGTTTGCAGCAGCTGGATTTACCATTGTATCTATTCATAGTAAAAATTTAGCGCATGCCGAAAGTTTAGCCAGCGAGGTGCAAGCCATCGCCAGCAACACATTATCGACCATCGGCTCCGACTTCGATTATTTATTATTTGCAGTGTCGGACGATGCGCTCAAAGCCTGTGTAGCCGAGGTTCCTGCAAGCAACAACTTTTGTTGGTTACACACTTCTGGTGCAATGTCTAAAGAAATTTTTGCAGCAAAAACGAATCAGTATGGCGTGTTTTATCCACTGCAAACCTTTACCAAATCTGTTGCTTTAAGCCAATCTGTTTTCCCTATTTTAATTGAATCTTCTTCGGAGGAAATTCAACAAGCACTCGAAAAATTAGCCACGCAAATACAATTGCCTTTTCAATACGCCAATTCCGATCAACGAAAAAATATACATTTAGCAGCCGTATTTGCTTGTAATTTCTCCAATCATTTATATCAAATTGCTTCCGAAATTTTAGCCGAGCAACATTTACCATTTGATTTATTATTGCCTTTAATTCAAGAAACAGTTGCCAAATTAAATCATTTATCGCCGGCAGCAGCGCAAACTGGCCCAGCTATCCGAAACGATCAAGCGGTTTTGGCAAAACAGCTAGCACTCTTACAATCTCATCCTAAATGGGCCGAGCTTTACCAATTATTATCTGCCGAAATTCAAATACCCAAACAGTAAAAAAAATCCTAAATTAGATTCATTCTAATTTGGTATTTTTTGTTATTTTTGTGTCTAATCAAACAAAAAAGGCATTTTGTTGATTTATATACTATTATGAAAATATTTAACCTCACTATAAATTTCGAAGAAAAAGACCATTCAAGCATTGTATTACCCATTGCCGAAGGCGAATCGGTATTAGATGTATGCATGGAAAATGGTATTGAATTACAACACAACTGCGGTGGGGTATGTGGTTGTAGTACTTGTCACTTGTATGTCAATAAAGGCATGGAGTTTTTACAAGATATATCCGATAAAGAAGAAGATTTTATAGATCGTGCGGTAAATCCACGCATCAATTCCAGATTGGGTTGCCAATGCATAGCTACAACTGGCGATTTTGAAGTATTGATACCCGATCAATCGGGATTTATGGGTCATTAAACTAAGCAAATGAAAGACGAAAAATTTCAATTAACCTACGGATGGAAAGACACCGAAGACATTGCCATTCATTTATACGAAAAATTTGGAGATGATTTTTCGGAATCAAAAATATACAGAATCCGATTTACCGAATTATTAGAATGGGTGCTCACCTTGCCTAATTTTACAGGAACCAAAGAAACCTGTAACGAATCTTATTTAGAAATGATTCAATCTGCTTGGGTTTACGAGTGGAGAGATAATCAATAAAAGCTTATATTTACTTTATGGCTTATTTAAATCGACTAACCGATATCTGTGTTTTTGTGCTCGACTTAGACGGTGTACTCACCGATGGTACTGTTTATGTATCCGAATCTGGCGAACAATTAAGACGCATGAATATCAAAGATGGCTATGCCATTCAATTAGCGATTAAAAAAGGCTATAAAATAATTGTGATTTCTGGTGCGGGTTCCAACACCGTAATTAAAAGATTAAATGGATTAGGGATTACCGATATTCATTTAGCCGTAAAAGATAAAGTTTCGGTACTCGAAAATTATTTACAACAGCACCATTTTAACTTAACACAAGTAGCCTATATTGGCGACGATATTCCAGATCTAGCTTGTATGAAAATGGTAGGTGTAGCGGTTTGTCCGGCAGATGCAGTGCAACAAATTAAAGCCATTGCACATTATGTTTCGCCAATAAAAGGGGGAGAAGGATGTGTGCGCGATTTCATTGAAAAAGTAATGACCATTCGCAACGATTGGAATAACGAGTTTAGTCATACCACTACTTCAGCATAACTATGATTTCATTTTTAAAATTGATTCGCTTGCCCAATTTAATTTTGATCGCAGCACTTCAATATTTTATTCGTCAATTTTTATTATTTCCTATGTTGGCGAGCTATGGTTTTATTAGCAGCTTAAGCAACGAATCTTTTTATTTATTATTAATTGCTTCTGCACTCATTTCTGCTGCTGGTTATATTATCAACGATTATTTTGATTTACGCATTGATTATGTTAACAAGCCCGAAAAGGTAATCATTGGTATTGCCATCAAACGCAGAGTGGCTATGGCATTGCATGTGGTATTTAGTTTATTAGGTGTAGTCATTTTTAGTTATTTAGCCTTTCAATTAAAAGTTGGCGTTTTGGCTTTAGTACCTATGTTAATTGTGGGCATGTTGTGGTTTTATTCTACCGATTATAAAAGACAATTCTTAATTGGAAATTTAGTTGCAGGTTTATTAGCCGTATTCCCAATTTTATTAGTGGTACTTTTCGAAACCAGTATTTTCAAAGCTTATTATACAATAGAAAATAAATTAATTGCGGTATTGATCTTAAAAGTAATAGGCTACTTTAGTATAGTCGTATTTTTAATCGCCATGCTCATTTCTATATTAAAAGACATCAACGAAGTGCATGGCGATGCAAGATTAAAATGCAAAACCATGCCTATTGTGTTGGGCGTTAAATGGGCTAAAGTAATGGTGGTGGTATTGGTTGCTTTAATTTGTTATGTATTGTCTTCTATTCAACAATTACAATATGCTAACCATGCTTATGTGCCTTTATTATTTATTTTGCTGGGTATAGAGCTTCCATTATTAACTGCCATGTTTGCATTGATCTTCTCAAACACAACAAGTGCAGGCATTTGGGCGCATCGATTGGCTATATTAGCCATGGTAATTGGTGTTTTTGCTATTCCTATTTTAAATTTTTTCCCTGGAAATTAATATGTTGAAATTTCCTTTTCAAATTGTATTGGGTTCGCAATCGCCAAGAAGACGAGAGCTATTAAGCTTAATGAATATCGACTTCAGAGTAGAAGTACAAGAAGTGGAAGAAAGTTACCCCGAAAATTTAACTCCTATTGAAATAGCTATTCATATTGCTAGTAAAAAAGCGAAGGCATTTAAAGGCCTTTCTGCAAACGAATTATTAATTACGGCAGATACTATTGTTGCGCAGCATCATCATATTTTAGGTAAGCCTACAGATGCCGCACATGCCAAAGAAATGATTCAACAATTAGCCGGCAATATGCACGAAGTAATCACCGCAGTTGCTTTTCAATACCAATCACAATTAATTACTTTTCATGATTGTACCAAAGTCTACATGAATTCCTTAAGCGAAGCAGAAATAAATCATTATATCGAAAATTATAAACCCTACGATAAGGCTGGAGCCTACGGAATACAAGAGTGGATAGGATTAGTAGCGATTCAAAAAATCGAAGGTTCTTATACCAATGTAATGGGATTACCTACCGAAAAACTGTATCAAGAACTCCAAAAAATAAAAACAATAGCTTAGTTTTTATAGAAAATCCATTTACCAATTTCTTTCCAGCTGGTTTTTTTACCCACCATTAAAATACCGGTGCGGTAAATCTTTGCAGCTAACCATACCGTTCCAAAAAAACCGGCAATTAATAAAAGCATAGAAGTAATAATTTCCCAGGTTGGTACGCCAAAGGGTAATCGAACCATCATGACAATTGGCGAACTTAAAGGAATAAGAGATAACCAAAAAGCAACTGGCCCATCTGGATTATTGACCACCGTAGAGGTAGAAATTATAAAAGAGAAAATGAGTGGAATGGTCACTGGCATCATAAACTGTTGTGTTTCGGATTCGCTATCTACAGCCGAACCAATGGCAGCAAAAAGCGCACTGTATAATAAATAGCCTCCTAAAAAGTAAAATAAAAAACAACCGATCACCAATGGGTAATTAATAGTAGACAAGGCGTTCAGCACTTCGCCTGCAGCTATAGCGGGTTCGCTTTTATCCGAATTACTACTTTCAACTGTTTTTTCTATTTGTATTAATTTAATTTTATCCTGTGCAAATTTTTGTCCAATAATTCCGGTAATGGCGCTTGTTAAAATAACCCATAAGGCAAATTGCGTGAGTCCTACTAATGCAATTCCCACAATTTTACCCATCATTAATTGAAAAGGCTTTACGGAAGAAATCAATACTTCAACAATTCGATTATTTTTTTCTTCAATTACCCCGCGCATCACTTGCACGCCATACAGAAAAATAAACATATATATTAGGATAGAACTAAACATGCCAATCATATAACTGGCGCTTGTATTGCCGTCTTGCTCTCCTTCGTCTGTAAATCGGATGGTTTCAATATTTAAATTAAAATCGAGTTCTGAAATTATTTTTTTACTAATGCCTTTTTCTGTTAATTTTTGATCGCTTAAAGTATTTTCTAATTGATCTTCAATATATTTTACAATGGCAAGGCTGGGTTGCTTGTCTGAATAGAGTTGTACGCCTTCAAAGTTTATGCTTTTTTGCGGGATATATAATAAATAGCTATTGCCCGACGAATCAAAATCACTTTTTAAACTGGCTAAACTGAGCGAACTAAATTCAAATTCGTATTGCGCATTACTTTTAATAATGTTTGATAAAGTGTTGGTTTCGTCGCATACAACAATCTTCTTTTTATCCGACAGATTATCGCTGTTAACTGCAAGAAAGATGGCAAATGCATACATCGCTGCGATTAACACAGGGCCTAAAAAAGTCATGACGATAAAAGATTTCTTTTTTACCCTCGACAAATATTCTCTCTGAATAATTAAAGCAATTTTTTTCATCTCAATAATTAAGCGTTTTTAACTTGGTCGATAAAAATTTCGTTGATAGAAGGGATGATTTCTTTGATGCCATTGAACTGAATTTTTGGCATTAAAAAAGCGATGGCATCGTTAATTTGAAAGCCTGCATTTAACTGAATTTCTTGCACAAATTTGCCTTCTTTTATTTTGGCGTTTCCAACACTTTGAAAAGCCGTAGCGCCTTTTAAATCAATACTTTCGGAATTATTATAGGCAATTTCAAAACAGTTTTTGCTGTATTGTTTTCGAATGTCCGAAACTTTTCCTTCCAACATTTTTTCTGATAAATTCAAGATGGCAATATGGGAACATAATTCTTCTACCGATTCCATTCTGTGCGATGAAAAAATAATGGTAGTACCTTGTTGGTTTAAATTTAAGAATTCGTTTTTAATCATTTCGGCATTGATTGGATCGAAGCCGCTAAATGGTTCATCTAGTATTAATAATTCGGGTTGATGAATAACCGTAGCCACAAACTGCACTTTTTGTTGCATGCCTTTTGATAAATCTTCTACATTTTTATTCCACCAGCTTTTCATTTCAAGCCTTTCAAACCATTGCTTGGCGCGCTTTTCAGCTTCTTGTTTGCTCAAGCCTTTGAGTTGTGCTAAATACACAATTTGATCGGCTACACCCATTTTTTTATACAATCCGCGTTCTTCGGGAAGGTAGCCAATACTGCTAATATGTTTTTCTTGTAACTTTTCGTCTTTGAAATAAATTTCTCCCGAATCGGCTTTGGTAATTTGATTGATGATCCTAATTAAAGAAGTTTTTCCGGCACCATTAGGGCCCAAAAGTCCAAATACACTGCCTTTGGGAATTTCCATACTCACCGAGTTTAATGCCCGGTGGTTTTCGTAATCCTTAACAATAGACCTAATGCTTAACATAAAATTGCTTTTATTATTCGAAGTATTCTTTCATTCGCTCAAAAAATCCTTTATCATTTTTACCCGGGCTCGGTTTAAAATTTTCCGAGTTTTGTAATCCTTCTAAAGCAATTCTTTCTTCGCGTGATAAGGTTTTAGGCGTCCAAACATTGATGTGTATTAACTCATCGCCTCTATGGTAAGAGTTAATATCTTTGATGCCTTTCCCTTTTAATCTTAATATTTTTCCGCCTTGTGTTCCCGCATCAACTTTAATTCTTGCTTTTCCATCAATGGTCGGAACTTCTACGCTCGTGCCAATGGCTGCATCAATAAAACTAATGTATAAATCGAATACCACATTTACGCCATCTCTTTTTAATTGTTCGTGTTCTATCTCTTCAATCACAATGAGTAGATCGCCTGGTATGCCTCCTTTGGGAGCCGCATTTCCTTTGCCACTCATCGATAATTGCATACCTTCAGTTACACCCGCTGGAATATTAATTGTAATAGTTTCTTCTCCTCTTTCTACGCCATCTCCATTACATGCGGTGCATTTAGCAGTAATTTTTTGACCTTCACCATTACAAGTAGGACAGGTAGTGGTTGTTTGCATCTGCCCAAGAATGGTATTCTGCACTCTTCTTACACTTCCAGCTCCATTACAAGTACTACATTTAGAAAAGGAGTTTTTATCTTTTGCGCCCGAACCGCCACAAACTTTACATGAATTTAATTTCTGAACTTTAATGGTTTTTTCGGCACCGTTTGCAATTTCTTCTAAAGTTAATTTTACTTTAATTCGCAAGTTTGTTCCTTTTTGCACGCGTCTGCCGCCACCGCCACCGCCACCAAAGAAACTTTCAAAAGGGCTGCCGCCACCACCAAATACATCTCCAAATTGAGAGAAAATGTCTTCCATGTTCATGCCACCGCCACCGCCATATCCACCGCCAGCACCAGGCCCCGAATGTCCAAACTGATCGTAGCGTTGTTTCTTTTCGGGACTACTTAAAACCTCGTAAGCTTCTGCTGCTTCTTTAAATTTTTCTTCCGAAGCTTTATCGCCCGGGTTTTTATCGGGATGAAATTTAATAGCAGCCTTTCGGTATGCTTTTTTAATTTCATCTGCATCGGCGTTTTTGCTTACGCCTAAAATATCGTAAAAATCTTTCTTTGCCATGTTATGAACCTACTACCACTTTTGCGTAACGAATTACTTTGTCATTTAATAAATATCCTTTTTCTACTTCATCCATTACTTTGCCTTTTAGGTCTTCGCTTGGCGCGGGAACATTGGTAATGGCTTCGTGTAAATCGGTATCAAAAGTATTTCCCAACACCGATTCCATTTCGGATAAACCTTGGCTTTGTAAAGTACTTTTTAATTTATGGTGAATAAGTTGAATGCCTTCTTTTACCGCTTCAATATCTTTGGCAATTTCCATCGATTTTTTTGCACGGTCAAAATCATCTAATACCGAAAGCATTGATTTAATTACATCTGCATTTGCTGTTTTAAATAATTCGATGCGTTCTTTTGCGGTTCTTCTTTTGTAATTATCAAATTCGGCATATAAACGAAGGTATTTATCGTTTAAAGCATCTATTTGCACCTGAGGGTCTAAAATCTCCTCTTCGCTTGCGGTATTCGCTTCTGCATTATTTTCTGCATTTGCTGAATAAATCGGCGCTTCTTCTTCGTTTGTCAAATTTTCAGTCGATTCGGTCATATTATCTTTATTTATAGCTTTATTCTTGCGATAAGGCATTTTTCAAATTCTCTGCCAAAGATAAAAAAAAGCCAAGCTGTCAGTTAATTTACAGCGAAATTGTCAAAAGCAATAAAAAATAGCGGTTTTTTGCCTAGAAATTAGGCTTCAATACATACTTTTCGTAGAATTCAATGATGGCATTTACGGCTTCATCGGCAGTATCTACCACCGAAAACAACAATAAATCATCTTCGTGTATGTTTTGTTCTTTTTTAAGCATCACTTCTTTGATCCAATCTACTAATCCAGTCCAAAATTGACTGCCGACTAGTACCACCGGAAATTGTGCTACTTTTTTAGTTTGAATTAAAGTAAGCGCTTCAAATAATTCGTCGAGTGTACCAAAACCACCAGGCAAAACGACAAAGCCTTGGGCATATTTTAAGAACATTACTTTGCGTACAAAGAAGTAATCAAAATTCATGAGCTTATCTAAATCGATATAGGGGTTATGGGTTTGTTCGAAAGGCAATACAATATTTAAACCTACCGATTTACCTCCAGTTGCGCGCGCACCTTTGTTGCCCGCTTCCATGATGCCTGGGCCACCACCGGTAATTACACCATAGCCTTTCCTGGTTAATTTTTGCGCAATCTCTTCGCCTAATAAATAATATTCGTGATCGGGTTTGGTACGTGCAGAACCAAAAATACTTACGCAAGGCCCAATCTTTGCAAGCTTTTCAAAGCCTTCTACAAATTCGGCCATGATTTTAAAAATTTGCCAAGAGTTTTGGGTTTTTATTTCATTCCAATTTTTATTTTCAAACGCACTTCTGAATTTATCTTCTCCGGTCATATGGTTTCTTTTTTAATTTTTCTTAGCATCAGTAAACCTATAAATGTAATGAAACCATTTACTATTAACAATTCGAAGCCAAATTTGTAGCCATTGAACCATTGTTGGCTGTTATTATTAATAATGTAACATATAATGGGAGAGAGTATGCACACAATGGGTACTAATTTATCTTTCAGGGCATGTTTAGTAAATAGACCAAAAGCATACAATCCTAATAAAGGCCCATAGGTATAACCTGCTACGGTAAATAGTTTGCCAACAACGGCTTGGTCGTTGATTGATTTAAAAAGTACAATCACGCCAAACAATAATAAAGCAAAACCAATATGTACCAAATGTCTCAAACGAATGCGTTTTTTTTCTGATAAATTTTCGTTTCGGTTGATGCCTAATATATCGACACAGAAAGAAGTGGTGAGCGAAGTGAGCGCGCCATCTGCACTTGGATAAGCTGCAGAAATTAAGCCAATAATAAATACAATACCTGCAAATTTTCCTAAGTAATTAATGGCAAGCGTAGGAAATAATTCGTCCGAATTAGCGGGTAAGGTAATACCTTTTCTTTGTGCATATTGATATAAAACTACCCCCAAACAAAGAAACAAAAAGTTAACCAAAACCAATACAATACTAAAGCTAAACATGTTCTTCTGCGCATCTTTCAGCGATTTACAGCTCAAGTTTTTTTGCATCATTTCTTGGTCTAATCCAGTCATTGTGATGGTGATAAACATGCCGCTTAAAAATTGTTTCAAGAAAAATCTTTTATCATTTACATCTGTAAAAATTACTTGCGAATAATTACTTTCTTTTATTGATTTTACCAAATCCGAAAAATGATATCCTAATTCATTGGAAATAATATAAACCGAAATAATAACCCCTAAGAGCATAAAAGTTGTTTGCAGGGTATCCGTCCAAATAATTGTTTTAATGCCACCTTCGTAGGTGTATAAAAGAATGAGTGCAATAAATAACAATACCGTCACATAAAATGGAACGCCCCAGGATTGAAATACAAAAGTTTGTAAAACGCTCACCACTAAAAACATTCTAAAAGAAGCGCCAATTACCCTGGATAGAATAAAAAAGAAAGCACCCGATTGATACGTATAAAATCCAAATCGTTGATCTAAATAGGCATAAATAGAGGTCAGGTTTAATCGATAATATAAAGGAAGTAAAACGGTTGCGATGACTAAATAACCCGCTAAGTAGCCTAAAACCACCATTAAATAAGAGAATTGCGTTTGATTTACCCAGCCCGGAACCGAAATAAAAGTAACGCCCGATAAAGAGGCACCGATCATTCCATAGGCAATAATGTACCAAGGCGATGATTTATTACCTAAAAAATACGATTGGTTATTTGAATTTCTGCTTGTTAACCAAGTAATTACAAATAGTAAAACAGAATAGGCGGCAACGCAGGTAAAAATAAAACTAGCAGACATAAGCAATGGCTTTGTAACAAATGTAATTATAAATCTTATTTTTACCTCATGAATATTCCTTCTAGGCAGCTCGAAGAGGCTGTAAAGCAATTCGCCCAATTACCTGGTGTGGGCAGCAAAACCGCGCTTCGCTTGGTTTTGCATTTATTAAAACAAGAGCCAGCCATGGTGCGTCATTTTGGAGCGGTATTTCAAACATTAAAAGATGATATTCATTATTGCAAAAGGTGTAATAATATTTCGGATACCGAATTGTGTAGTATTTGTAATAACCCTAAGAGAATACAACACGAATTATGTGTGGTAGAAGATATTCGTGATATTATTGCCATAGAAAACACCCAGCAATACAATGGCTTGTATCATGTATTGGGTGGCTTAATTTCGCCAATGGAAGGGGTAGGACCGAACGAATTACAAATAGAATCTTTAATTATACGCTTACAAAACGAACCCATTACAGAAGTGATCATGGCTTTAAGTGCCACCATGGAGGGAGATACCACCTTGTTTTACATCGATAAAAAAATAAAAGGATTTTCGTTAAAAGTAACCACATTGGCCCGTGGTGTTGCCTTTGGGGGCGAGCTCGAATATGTGGATGAACTTACTTTGGGTCGTTCTATTGTAACTAGGGTGCCTTACGAAAGTAATAATCGCTAAGCTAATTCGTTCAATTACAAGGCCTGGCAAACACAAAAAAATAGTATATTTCATCAATTTTAAGAGTTAAATGAAGTTATCGGTTGTTATTGTTAATTATAATGTGAAGTACTTTTTAGAGCAGTGTTTGTATGCTGTTCGAAAAGCAAAACAACATTTACCAATCGAAGTTTTTGTGGTCGATAATAATTCGGTCGATGGGTCGATGGAAATGCTCAAAGAAAAATTTCCAGAAGTTCAATTAATTGAGAATAAAAAAAATGTTGGTTTTTCTGTAGCCAATAATCAAGCCATGCAAATTGCGCAAGGCGAATACTTCTTATTACTTAACCCCGATACGGTGGTGCAAGAAGACACCTTTGTTAAAATATGCAACTTTATGGATGCGCATCCAAATGCAGGTGGCTTAGGCGTTAAAATGATCGATGGTAAAGGTCAGTTTTTACCCGAATCTAAACGCGGATTACCTACACCATTTGTTGCTTTTTGTAAAATCATGGGTTTGTCTAATTTGTTTCCCAAATCAAAAAAGTTTGGCCGCTATCATTTAGGTTTTTTAGATAAAAATAAAATACATAAAGTAGATGTATTAGCGGGTGCCTTTATGTTGATGCGTAAATCGGCACTCGATCAAGTGGGTTTACTCGACGAAACTTTTTTTATGTATGGCGAAGATATCGACCTCTCGTACCGCATACAGCTTGGCGGTTACGACAATTATTATTTCCCAGACACGCAAATTATTCATTATAAAGGAGAGAGTACCAAAAAGAGTTCGGTGAATTATGTCTTTGTGTTTTACAATGCCATGATTATTTTCGCTCAAAAACATTTTACTAAAAAAAACGCAAAGTTATTCTCTTTCTTAATTAACATCGCAATTTATCTGCGTGCAGGATTAGCTATTTTTTCGCGCCTATTGCGCAAAATGGTATTGCCTTTTTTAGATGCAGCTACTTGGTATGCTGGTATTTATTTTATCAAAATTTATTGGGAGCATAACCATCGATTTGTTCGAAAGGCCTATGCTCCTGAATTAATGAATACGGCTGTTCCCATCTATATCCTCATTTGGTTAATGGCTGTTTGGTTGTTGGGTGGTTACGATAAACCATATAAGCTTTCTAAACTGGTGCGTGGTTTATTTATTGGAACCATTGGCATTGGTTTAATGTATGCATTCCAAAACGAAGCTTGGCGTTTTTCTCGCGCTATTATTATTTTAGGCGCTTTTTGGACGGTGATCGCTGCTGTAGGCTTGCGCATTCTTTTAAATGCATTGGGATTAAAAAACTTTAAGTTAGATGGTATTAGTTCCGAAAAGAAAATAGTTATTGTTGCAAAAATTGAAGAAGGCCAGCGCGTGCTAGAAATGATCCGTCATGCCGTTGGAAGTATCAATTTTATTGGCTTTGTACAACCCGACAGAAATGCGAGCGAGGCTTATTTGGGCGATGTTTCTCAATTAAACGAAGTAGTAGAAGTTTACCAAGTAGACGAGATTATTTTTTCGACTAAAGACATTCAATTACAAGAAATTATTTTGGCCATGTCTAAAGTAAATCAATCACAAGTTGATTTTAAAATAGCACCCGAAGAAAGTTTATTTATTATTGGCAGTAATTCGGTCGATAATCCAGGTGATTTATATACCATTGATATTAATTTTTCTATTGCTAAGCCCGCTGCTAAACGAAATAAACAATTGCTCGATTTTATCCTGAGTATATTGTTTTTATTAACTTTCCCTATTCATCTATTATTTGTTAAATCACCTTTTCAATTGCTCAAAAATATATTTTCTGTTTTGTTTTTGGAAAAATCATGGGTAGGTTATGCCAATAAGGTAATCGATAATAAACATTTGCCAAAATTAAAACCTGGCGTTTTAAGTCCGGTGAATGGCATTAAAAATAAACAATCCGTTTCCGATTCAACTGCTAAAAGACTGAATCTTTTATATGCAAAACATTATCAAATTGCCAGTGATCTTATTTTATTATGGCGTGGCTATCAACATTTAGGAAATGAGTAACATGAATTTAAAAGAAAAAGTAGTTGTGATTACTGGAGCCAGTTCAGGTATTGGAATGGCTTTAGCTACTGCATTTGCAGCAGAAGGTGCTTATTTAGTTTTGGCAGCACGCAATCATGCTAAACTACTTGAAATTGTAGCGCAATTAAAAAATTCGTATGGTATACAAGTGATTGCCATTGCTACAGATGTTTCAAAAGAAATTCAATGTAAACAATTAATGGATCAAGCATTAGCCACATTTGGTAAAATTGATGTCTTAATTAATAATGCAGGAATTTCGATGCGTGCTATTTTTGAAGAAGTAGATTTAAAAGTACTAGCAGAAGTAATTGATATTAATTTTTGGGGAACCGTGTTTTGTACAAAACATGCTTTGCCCGAATTGTTAAAATCAAAAGGGGTATTAGTTGGCGTGAGCTCCATTGCAGGTTATAAAGGTCTTCCAGGCCGCACAGGATATTCTGCATCTAAATTTGCCATGCAAGGTTTTTTAGAAAGTGTAAGGGTCGAAAATTTATATAATGGCTTAAGTGTGTTAATTGCTTGTCCTGGATTTACCGCTTCTAATATTCGTTCGGTGGCTCGATCTAAAGATGGTTTGCCTCAAGGCGAATCGCCAATGAACGAAAAAAATATCATGCAACCCGATCAAGTGGCATTGGCAATGGTGCAGGCCGTAAAGCAGCGTAAACGCAGCCTAATACTTACCTTTCAAGGAAAACTAACCGTATGGTTAGCCAAATATTTCCCTGCATTGGCCGATCAATTAATTTTCAATCATTTTGCCAAAGAGCCCGATTCACCTTTAAAAAAATAAGATGAGCAGTTTAAGCCCTTTGCAAACTCATATCATTGTTGCTTTATTTTTTGCTTTGGCTTTGAGTTATATTCCGGTTATTGGCAAATTTTTAAAATGTTTTAATACACTTATTCACGAAAGCGCACATGCTACATGTAGTTTGTTTTTTGCAGGCGAGGTGCTTTCTATAGACTTATTCCACACAGGCGCAGGCTTAGCCACCACCAAGGCGAGTAATTGGTTTACTAAATTCTTTGTTTCCTTAGCTGGCTATGTTGGATCCTCTATGTTTGCCATTCTATGTGCTTATTTAATTTTTTATAATCACGCAGTTTATATTTTATTTATTTTTTTTAGCCTTAGTTTACTCAATTTAATTTTTTGGGTTCGCAATGTATATGGAATTGTTTGGCTTAGTGTTGTTTCAATTATTATTGGCTTATTGTTTTATAAAGGCAGTGTGGAATATCAAAACTATGCAGCCATATTAATTGGCGCAGTCGTATTCGTAGACGCTTGGGTTTCTTCCCTCATTATTTTAATCATCAGTATAAAAGATGCTAAAAATGCAGGAGATGCAAAAAACTTACAACAACTCACTTATTTGCCAAGTTTTATTTGGGGATTGTTTTTCTTCGCACAGGCTACTATAGCTGCACTGTGGTCGGTTCAGCTGTTTGTACCGAGTCTTTGGTTGATCGTAAAATAGCAAATCCTATTATCCCAGATATAATTGAAGCTACAAGTATGGCTAGCTTTGCAGTAGTTTGCGATTGCAAATCGGAAAAGGAAAGTAGCGCAATAAAAATAGACATGGTAAATCCAATTCCAGCTAAAAATCCAGCACCAATAATATGTTTGGCATTACAATGTGTTGGCATGGCAGACCATTTTAATTGAATAGCGATATAGGTAAATAAACTTATGCCAATTACTTTTCCTAAAATTAAACCAAAGCCAATACCTATACCAATAGGGCTACTTAGGCTGCTAAGCGCTTCCACATTCAATACAATGGCTGTATTTACCAAAGCAAATAAAGGCATGATCAAAAATGCAACGGGCTTGGCCAAGCGGTGTTCTAGTTTTTCTAAAGGCGATATTTTATTTCCTATATTGGTAGGAACGGTTAAGGCTAATATAACGCCAGCAATGGTTGCATGAATTCCAGATTGGTAAATAAAGTACCATAAAAAAAGTCCAATGATTAAGTAGGGAAATAAATGTCTCCCATTTTTCTTATTCAAGAATAATAAAATTAGCGTACAAGCCAAAGCCATGAATAAATAAGTCCATTGAATACTTGCGGTATAAAAAATAGCAATCACTACTATCGCACCTAAATCATCAACAATGGCTAGTGCGGTTAAAAATATTTTTAAAGAAAGTGGCACTTTTTTGCCTAATAGCGAAATAATGGCTACTGCAAAAGCGATGTCGGTGGCCATTGGAATGCCCCATCCACTTATGTTTGCAGTACCAAAATTAAATAGGCTATAAAATAATGCAGGTATCAGCATACCGCCAATTGCTGCAAAAATTGGCAAACTTGCTTGCTTGATGCTCGCTAATTCACCTTCCATTAATTCGCGTTTTATTTCTAAGCCAACTAATAAAAAAAACACCGACATCAATATCTCATTTACGATAAAATGAATATTTAATTGATCGGGAAAAATGGTAATACTTGTAGTTAAAAAATGATGATAAGCTTCTCCCAAACTACTATTCGCAAGGCTGATGGAAATGGCCACACAGATAAGCAAAATAAATCCGCCAATGCTATTCGATCGGAAGAATAAAGTAAATGGTTGAAATATTTTTTGAATTGCCCCCATATATTTTATAAATAACTTTCAAAATCGCCTTTACCTTGG
>CAIKLP010000019.1 GCA_903828245.1 uncultured bacterium
TGTCCCCCCAGTAACTTATTTAAATATTCGCTCCAAGCAATAGATACAGTGGCAGCACCAAGCGCATATTCCATAATCAATGCCCATCCTATAATCCAAGCAACTAGCTCTCCCATGGTTACATAGCTGTAAGCATAAGCACTACCTGAAATTGGAATCATAGCCGCAAACTCTGCGTAGCACAATCCTGCAAAAGCACAACCAACTGCTGCAATAATAAATGAAATGGTAACAGCAGGACCTGCAGCCTGACCAGCAGCAGCAGCAGTTCTAACAAATAATCCAGCACCAATAATAGCGCCTATTCCTAAGGCAATTAAGTTACCAGCTGTTAAGGTACGCTGCAAACCTTTTTCACTATCGGCAGTTTCTGCCATCATTAGTTCAAGATTTTTCTTCGCAAATATTTTTCTAGCCATAATTGTTTTTTATAAAATAAGAGTGCTAATATAATTTAAGTTTTGAGTATTAAGCCTATTAAATTGATAACTTTATTAAAATGGATTTCAATTCTAATGGCATTTTATTTTTACTGGCCTACTTTTTAAACCCAAAATACAAAGTAAGAATCGTTGATCAAGAAAATTTTTAAATTATATCAATTGCTCACAGACTATTTTAGATTGAACCCAGATTACGCATTAGAAATGCGTAAACGATAAAGAAATTGTAAATCAGATTTTTACAAATCTGATAACATTTTCTAATACCGATAGCTATCGGTAGGGATTAACCCAACTAAATCAAGTAGTTCGATTTTTTAAATCTCCTATTGATTAATTTGGGTTTAACTTAAATTAAAACGCTCAACAGCCATATCGGCAACAGTATTGCCGATGGCTAAACAAGCTGTAGCTGCTGGCGATGGCGCGTTTAAAATGTGAATCGCATTGCCACTTCCTTCAATTTTAAAATCATCAATCATTTCGCCTTGTGGCGATAAAGCCATAGCACGTACACCGGCTCTTCCTGGTACAATATCATCCATCTCTAAACTTGGAATAAGTGTTCTTAAGCGTTTTAAGAAATAAGCCTTAGAAAAAGCGCCTCTGTATTCATCTAAACCAAAGCGCCAATGTTTGGCAAAGAACTTCCAAGTGCCTTTAAAACCAAAAGCTTCGGCCGTATCTTTAAAATTAAAATCGGTTTTATTATAGCCTTCTCTTTTAAATACAAATACAGCATTTGGTCCACATTCCACACCACCATGTATCATGCGTGTAAAATGCACTCCTAAAAACGGAAATTGAGGATTAGGAACTGGATAAATTAAGTTCTTTACTTTACTCATCCCTTTTTCTGAAAGGTCGTAGTAGTCGCCTCTAAAGCCAACAATGGCAGAGTCAGATTTTGCGCCTTCTTTTTTAGCAATTCTATCGCTTTGCAAACCAGCACAGGTAATTACATATTTTGCTTCAAAATTTCCTTTATTAGTAATCACTGTGGTGCTTGAAGCGCCTTTTTGAAAAGCTGTGGCTTCGGTGCCCAGCATTATTTTACTTTGCGGAAATTTAGCTGTAATTAATTCTCCCAATCTAACTGTTAAACCTACATAGTCAATAATGCCTGTGCATGGCACATAAATACCACCAATGCCAAAGGCATAAGGCTCAATTTCACGCACTTTAGCTGCATCAATAATCTCAAGCCCTTCCACCCCATTGGCCAAACCATTATTAAAAACTTTGTGCATGTGTGCCAATTCCGATTCTTGCGTGGCCACAATTAACTTTCCACAAATATCATGATCTACTTTATGTTCTTTAGCAAAAGCAACCAATTCTCTTCTTCCATCTACACAGTTTTTTGCTTTAAAAGAACCTGGTTTATAATAAATACCAGAGTGTATTACACCTGAGTTGCGGCCTGTTTGGTGGGCCGATAAACGTTCTTCTTTTTCGAGTATTAGTATTTTTTTATTGGGATAACGCATATTTAATTTGTATGCGGTGGAAAGCCCCACACAACCACCTCCTATAACAATGATATCGTACATAGTAAAATTTTTGAGGCGCAAAGTTAGCAATAGATAAATAAATTCTGTAATGAATTATTTTCTATCCTTGGCGAA
>CAIKLP010000020.1 GCA_903828245.1 uncultured bacterium
GTATCTCGAAAAGCCTTAACTATAAAGGCTTTCACCAATTACGAAAAAATACTCGAAAAAAATAATTTTATTTTTTTTTATTTTTTTTTTCGGCAAAAAACGCCTTCTTGCTAGTTAAAATCAACTTTGGAAAAAACAAATTTTTTTTTTATTTTTTTGTTAAGAAATAAATGCAAATATTCGTAAACCCAAATAAGAAATTCTATTTCGATGGGCTTTTCACAACAACAATATTTGAAGAATAAACAATGATAGAAACTAGCACTGCAGTATGGGAGAATTGTCTTAAGATTATCAAAGACAACGTGCCGACACAAAGCTTTAAGACTTGGTTTGAGCCTATTAAAGCATTAAAATTAGATGGATCTGTGCTTACCATCCAAGTACCAAGTTTGTTTTTCTATGAATGGTTAGAAGAGCATTACGTTAATTTATTGCGCAAAACGATTAAACACGAATTGGGAGCAGACGCTCGTTTAGAATACAACATAGTAGTAGATAACGCTACCGCAAATTCGAAAGCACAAACCATCAATATACCAGCATCTCCTAATGGAGAGTTGAAAAACCCTTCGGTGCCAATTCCGGTTACCGTTCCTTCTTCTATTCGTAATCCTTTCGTGATTCCAGGATTAAAGAAAATAAATATTGACAGTCAATTAAATTCAAAATATTCATTCGATAATTTTGTTGAAGGAGATTGCAACCGTTTGGCGCGTTCTGCGGGCTTTGCAGTTGCAAACAAGCCAGGAGGCACTTCTTTTAATCCTTTGATGATATACGGCCCTACAGGCTTAGGCAAGACCCATTTAATTCATGCCATTGGTGGTGCTATTAAAGATCGTTTCCCCGAAAAACAAGTATTATATGTAAATGCAGAAAAATTTACGCAACAATTTGTAGAGTCGATGAAAAACAATACCATCAACGATTTTAAAAACTTCTATCAATTAATAGATGTTTTAATTATTGATGACGTACATAATTTTGCAGGTAAAGAAAAAACACAAGATATTTTCTTCCATATTTTTAACGAATTACATCAAACCAATAAACAAATTGTTTTAACTTCAGATAAACCACCAAAAGATTTAATCGGAGTAGAAGATCGTTTATTGTCTCGTTTCAAATGGGGTTTAACAGCAGATTTGCAAATTCCAGATTTCGAAACCAGAATGGCCATTCTTTACAAGAAGATGCAATTAGATGGTATCGAATTACCGCAAGACGTAGTAGAATATGTTGCGCATAATATTGATAGTAACATGCGTGACCTAGAAGGAGCAATGGTTTCCTTGTTAGCGCACTCAACTTTAAATAAAAAAGAAATCGATTTGCCTTTAGCAAAACAAATGCTAAAGAATTTTATAAAAAATTCTAGCAAAGAAATTTCGATTGAATATATTCAAAAATTAGTGTGTGAATATTTCGAAGTACCAGTAGAATTGTTGAAATCACAAACTCGTAAAAGAGAAATTGTACAAGCTAGACAAATCTCTATGTACCTTGCAAAAAGTCATACAAAATCTTCTTTGAAATCTATTGGTATGCATTTTGGAGGTAGAGATCACTCTACGGTAATTTATGCATGTCAAACGGTAGAAGACTTAATCGACACTGATAAAAAATTCCGTGCTTACGTAGCCGACATTCAGAAAAAATTAAAATTAAGCTAATTCCCTTTTAGCTTTGGTTCTAAACAATTTGGTCTAAAATAAAAAAACCCAGCAATTGCTGGGTTTTTTTATGTCTTTATTTTTTGATAATTAAGGGTTTTACCAAATCCGCTGGAACCGCCGCCTCCGAAGCCTTTACCAACTTCCGCTGGAACCGCCGCCTCCAAAGCTTCCGCCTCCGAAGCCACCAAATCCGCCACTGCCTCCAGAGAAATCTCCATAAGAACCTCTTCCGCCTCCTCCTAGCCAGATTGGCGGCATAAAGCCACCACCGATATTTCGGTTACCACCAATGCCACCAGCATGACCATTGTTTTTACTTGCTATAAATAAGTAAACAATAAAGAAACCAATGACCCAGCCAAATGGGATTTTTTTACCGCCTTTTTTGGCATAATTACCGGCAGTATATTCTCCAGCTGCAAATTTAAAGATGGCCGAACTGGCTAAGTCTATACCTGCGTAATAATCGCCTTGTTTAAATGCGGGTTTTATTTCTTTCTCAATAATTCTTTTACAAATAGCATCGGGCAAAACCCCTTCCATGCCATAACCTGTTTGAATGGTTACTTGACGGTCTGCTAAGGCTACCAAAAGCAATATTCCGTTGTCTCTATCTTTTTGGCCTATGCCCCAGCTTTCGGCAAGGGTGTTTGCATAATGACTAATCTCGTCGCCATCTAGGCTGTTCACTATTACAATACATACTTGGGTAGAAGTAGAGTCGTTGTAGGCTAATAGTTTTTGTGTTAAGGCTTGTTGTTGTTCGGCGCTTAGGGTGTTAGTATAATCATTTACTAATGCACTCGATTTACTTGGAATACTTTCAGATTTTCCAATACTTGTAATTAATACGAATAATATAATTAGAAATTTTTTCATATTAATGTGCGATATCATTTGAAAGTTCGTTGGTATCTCCAATTTCAAAAGGAAAATAATTTTTTACTTTTTCTGCTATGGCTGTAATACCTAATATCAGACCGTTTGTAAGATTTTCCTGTTTAAATTCTTGTAGCATTATTTCTTTCACACTGTCCCAAAATTCGTTTCCAGTATGTTGATTGATTCCTGCATCACCTATAATAGCAAATTTTTTATCTTCCGTAGAAAGGTAAATTAATACGCCATTTCTTAAAGCAGTTTTATGCATCCCTAATTTTTTAAATTGAAAGGCAGCCCTATCCAATACTTCTACTTTAGCAAAGTCTTCTACAAAAACTTTGATTTCGCAGGAAGTTTGTAACTCCGCTTTTGCTATAGCAGATTGAATACTTTGTTGTTGATCTTTCGAAAATCTATTGATGCCCATTAGCTCGTTTTTATTGATTTTGAAGCGTTTGTTAAGCGGATAAAATTCAATTTAGAATTTTACTTCAGGCACTTTTTCGGCGCCTTTTTCTGCTTCAAAATATCCTTTTTTGCTAAAGCCAAACATGCCCGACGTAATATTATTTGGGAAAGTACGAATGGTAGAATTGTATTCTTGCGTTACTTCATTGAAACGTCCGCGTTCTACTGTAATTCTATTTTCGGTGCCTTCTAATTGTGCTTGTAATTCTAAAAAGTTTTGATTCGCTTTTAAGTCTGGGTATTTTTCAACTACTACTAACAACTTAGATAAAGAGGAACTTAATTGTCCTTGTGCTTGTTGAAATTGCTGAATAGATTCTGGACTTAATTTACTTGCGTCTACATTAACCGATGTTGCTTTGGCTCTAGCCTCTGTAACTGCTGTTAATACGTCTTTCTCGAAATTTGCATATCCTTTAACAGTATTCACCAAATTGGGAATTAAATCTGCTCTGCGTTGGTAAACATTTTCTACTTGAGCCCATTGTGCGCTCACTTTTTCGTCTAGTTTAACCATCGAATTATAGCCGCAGCCACTGAATAAAAATACGGTAGCAATTAATCCTAAAATAATAAGGTTTGTTCTTTTCATGAGTTTAATTTTTTTTAATAATTCAAATTTACAGAAATAAACCTGTTTCTGCTGAGATTGTCGTAGAAATTAATGTAACAGTTTAGGTACTGCGTATTTTTTGGATAATTCTTTTTGCTTTTAGCTATATTTGTTTGCTTGTAAGATAAACACTTACCCATATGATCAAAGAAATCGAATTAGGTATTTCGCCTGCTATTATCAACGACCCCGAGGCTTTAAAAGCCTTTATTTCAAAAAATATAGGCTATCCTGTTCAGCGCATCCATGCATTTGAAATTAAAAAACAATCCATCGATGCACGGTCGAGAATCATTGTTTTTCGCGCCAAAATTTTGGTTCATATTGATGAAGACCCTGTTCAAACACCCAATCCCCATTTATTTATTCCTCAAAAAATAAATCATGCAAAGCGGGTATTGGTTATTGGTGCTGGTCCCGCCGGATTATTTGCAGCCTTGCGTTTGATAGAATTAGGATATCAGCCTATTGTAATCGAAAGAGGAAAAGAGGTACAGGCAAGACGCAGAGATTTAGCAGCAATTAATAAAAATGGAATCGTAAATCCAGAATCTAATTATTGTTTTGGCGAAGGCGGCGCAGGTACTTATTCCGACGGAAAATTATATACTCGTTCCACTAAAAGAGGCGATGTAGA
>CAIKLP010000021.1 GCA_903828245.1 uncultured bacterium
CAAGTGCGCATATTTTGCCAGAATATGTAGACGAAACTGCCGAAGGAAGTTCCAAAGATTTTAATCCAGACGAAAGAGATAGTTTATTTGAAGATGCTGCAAGATTAATTGTGATGCACCAACAAGGATCCACTTCACTCATTCAAAGAAAATTAAAATTAGGCTATAACCGTGCCGGTCGAATTATCGATCAGCTAGAAGCCTTTGGCATTGTGGGCCCTTTCGAAGGCTCTAAGGCTAGAGAGGTGCTCATTAAAGACGAATATTCTTTGGAGCAACATATCAATACAATAATTAATAAAAATAAGTCATAAAGCTTAATGCTGTTTAACATATCATGAGAAAGTGTAGTCTTTTAATAATTGCTTTAATTTTTTTACAAATAAATGTTTCCATTGCGCAAGTCGACAAAAAAGCTAACGCAATTTTAGCTGGGGTGAGTGCGAAATACAAAAGTTATAAATCTATTACCGTAGATTTTGCTTATACACTAGAAAATCCTGCTGCAAAAATTAAAGAAACCCAAACCGGAAATTTAATTTTATCGGGAGCAAAATATAGATTAAATATAGCAGGTCAAGAAGTTATTTGTGATGGTAAAACGACTTGGACCTATATGAAAGAAGCTAAAGAAGTACAAGTAAATTCGGTAGATGCGAACGAGGAGGGGATAAAACCAGCCGAAATTTTTACCATGTACGATAAAGGTTTCTTAATCAAATTTGTAAACGAAAGCAACGCTGGTGCAAAAGTGTTGCAAAATTTAGAACTTACGCCAACCGATAAATCAAAAGCTTTTTTTAAAATAAAATTAAGTGTCGATAAAGCATCAAAGCAATTAGTGAAGAGTATTATTTTTGATAAAAATGGCAACAGGTACACCTATGCTATTAAGAGTTTCAAAGCCAATACTCCAACAACCGCGGGTACTTTTACCTTTGATCCCAAAAAATATCCAGGCATAGAATTAGTAGATTTAAGATAGTTTAAGCAAGCAGCAAACAGATGAAAGCAAATCAATCCACACTCGATAAAATAGAAGATTTATTCAAAGCATTAGGTTATAAAGTTCGCTACGAAAGAGGAAATTTTAAACCTGGCTCTTGTGTGCTTTTAGCATCTAAAGTGGTGGTGGTAAATAAATTTGCAACCACCGATGTGAAAGTGGCTGCCTTAGCAGAAATTATTGCGCAGTTAACTTTAGACTTGAGTAATCTCGAAGAAGCACAAGTAAAATTTTTAAACGCCATTCAACAAGAAAGCTTCGCATCGTGAAAGTAACATTCCTTGGTACGGGTACTTCTCAAGGCGTTCCAGTGATCGCTTGTCAATGTGTAGTTTGTACTTCCCAAGATCAACGCGATAGCCGCTTACGCAGTTCGGTGATGTTTGAGTTGCACGACAAAGTTATGGTGATTGATGCTGGTCCCGATTTTAGGTATCAAATGTTAAGGGCAAAAGTTACCCAATTAGATGCCATCCTATTTACCCACGAGCACAAAGACCACGTTGCTGGTTTAGACGACATCAGGGCTTTTAACTTTAAGCACGATAGGGAAATAGACCTTTATGCCGAGCGCAGGGTTCAGCAAGCTTTAAAAAACGAATTTGCTTATATTTTTTCTGACCTTCAATACCCAGGTTTGCCGCGGGTAATTTTAAATGATATTGATGGAAGTACCTTACATATTCAAGGTATTGCAGTCACACCCATTCAAACCATGCATTATAAATTGCCGGTCTTTGGTTTTCGCATAAAAGATTTTACTTATATCACCGATGCTAAAACTATTTCTGCCGAAGAAAAAGAAAAAATAAAAGGATCTAAAGTACTTGTCTTAAATGCCCTTCGAAAAGAAGAGCACCTTTCGCACCTCACCTTTGACGAAGCAATAGCCTTAGCCTTGGAATTAGATTGCGAACAAACCTATTTTACTCATATTAGCCATCAATTAGGAACACAACAAGCTATTGAAATAGAATTGGCAAAGTATCATGGTCGCATCGCCTTGGCTTACGATGGTTTGGTTGTGGAATTGTAAAAATACTATCCTAAAACGCTAAAAATATTGCTTTTTTGATTCGAAAAGCGAACTTAAAATTCTGTAAATAAGCTGTATCGTACTTTTTTCAAGTTTTTCTTGTTATAAAAGTCAAATTCTCTATATTTGCAGTCCACAATCACAAGCGAAAGTAGCTCAGTTGGTAGAGCACGACCTTGCCAAGGTCGGGGTCGCGAGTTCGAATCTCGTCTTTCGCTCCAAATTAAACCCCTCTTCGGAGGGAATTTTTTTTGAATACGTTTACCAATTTTGATTCGTCAAAATGCCTGGGTGGTGGAACTGGTAGACACGCAGGACTTAAAATCCTGTGACCCTTATCGGTCGTGCGGGTTCGATTCCCGCCCCAGGTACCAAAAGCCAATTAGCAAGCCCGCTAATTGGCTTTTTTGCTTTCTGCGCAAACCTTTGGGTTAAATCCATGTTAAGTTAATATGAAAACTAAAAAAACTTTTATTATTTAAAAAGTTTCCATAGTTTTACAGCCGATATGGAATTACAACATAGAATTTTACATAAAGCAGACGAGCTTTTTCGCACTTATGGCATCAGGAGTGTCACCATGGACGATATTGCCAAAGCATTGGGTATTTCTAAAAAAACACTCTATCAATCCTATTCAGACAAAGATTTATTAATCCAAGAAACAGTCGAGATGACCATTTCAAATCATTATTCAGGCATTCAATGTTGTAAAGGTGTTGCTGCAGAAAATGCCATTCATGAGCAATTTGCCATCAACGAATTACTGGGTAAAATGATGCATGGAATTAATCCAATCATGTTTTATGATTTACAAAAATATTACCCTAGTATCTGGAATAAATTTTCGGAGTTCAGGAATACAAAAATACTAGCCTCTATTCAAGATAATATTTCGAGGGGCATAGAAGAAGGCTTGTACAGAAATGATTTTGATGTTGTGGTGCATTCTAAAATGCGATTAGCTGAAATTGATAATTGTTTTAAATACGACATTTTTCCACCTGCCAACTTTTCCATTGTGCAAGTAATGAAGCAATCGACCGAAATGTTTATGTATGGCATGGTTACCCTAAAAGGATTTAAACTCATCAATCAATATAAAAATATAACAGAATAATAAATATAAAATGAATCATAAAATTAAATTAGTTGGATTATTGCTGTTGTTGAGTAATACAATGTATGCGCAAACAAACACTTCATTCGAATTCAGTTTGCAACAAGCCATTGATTATGCAATGCAAAATCAAAATGCGGTAAAAAACGCAAAATTAGACAAGCAAATTTCTGAACAAAAAATCAAAGAGACCATTGCGATAGGTTTGCCACAAGTGAACGGAAAGGCTACTGCACAAAAGTTCTTAGACATTCCTACTCAAGTTATCCCGAATTTTATTTCACCTTCTGTTTATGGTGTTTTAATCGATAACAATGTAAAAGATGGGAATGGGAATCCTATAAAAATGCCTGCAGGTGGTTATAATAATATTGAAGCAAAATTCGGAACTACTTTTAACATGAGTTATGGTGTGGATGTGTCTCAATTAATTTTTGATGGAAGTTATTTAGTGGGTTTACAGGCTACAAATGTATATAAAGATTTAACCGTAAAAGCATTAGAAAGAACCCAAAACGAAGCAAGGGTTGCGGTAACAAAAGCTTATTATGCTGTTTTAGTCGTGCAAAAATCAAGAGAATTATTAGATGCAAATGTAACGCGTTTAAAAAAGACTTTAGACGATACCAAAGCCTATTACGAAAATGGTTTTGCAGAAAAAATTGATGTTGATCGTTTAACAGTAATCTATAATAATATTGTCACAGAGCGCGAAAATTTAGAAAGAGTTTATATTATCACTGCTAATGTATTGAAGTTTCAAATGGGAATGCCCATTGAGTCGGGGCTTATTTTAACAGATAAATTAGAAGAGGTGTTAGCCTTAGAAACAATGCCTTTAGAGGCAGCCAATGTGCAAGCCCGTGTAGAATATCAATTGGTAAAAACGCAAATGCGTTTAATGGAATTAGATTATAAGCGTAATATTTTTTCTAGGATGCCTACTGTTGCTGCTTTTGGAACATTTTCTAAAAATGCACAAAACAACGATTATGCTAAATTAACCGATAAATTATTTCCTACTTCTATCGTAGGCTTAAGTATAACGATTCCATTGGTTGGATCTGGTAAAAAGTTTTATCAAACCAATCAGGCAAAATTGGTGTACGAGAAATCTAAAAATGATTTAAAAAACTTAGAGAACGCACTCTCTTTAGAATCTAAATCGGCACAAACCAATTTTAAAAATAGTAGTGGTCAATTAAAAAACCAATCTAAAAATATGGAATTGGCTACCGAAGTATTACGTGTAGCTAAAATCAAATACAACCAAGGTGTTGGTTCTAGCTTAGAAGTGGTATCGGCCGAAACTGCACTAAAAGAAGCAGAAAACAATTACATCGCTGCATTATATAATGCACTGATTGCAAAAGTAGAATTAGATAAAACATACGGAAAATAATCTCAAGATAAAAAATACGCAAATAATCATATGAAAAAAATAATCATCATCCTCTTCGTTTTAGCTGTAGCAGTAGTTTCATGTAATAAATCTGGAACTGATTCGAAGAAAACGGAATTGGCCTCTTTGAAAAAACAACAAGCCGAATTAGCATCTAAAATTCTTAAGATAGAAGAAGCATTGGCCAAAGAGAATCCAGAAGAAAATAAAAAAATGCATTTTGTAGAATTACAAAAAGCAAGCAAAGGAACTTTTACACATTATGTAGAAGTTCAGGGTAAAGTTGAATCGGAGCAGAATGTAAATATTTTACCACGTGCTATGGGCCCTATCACGAATGTATATGTAGAGCCAGGAACAATTGTACGTAAAGGACAATTATTAGCTACCATAGACGATGCCATTATTCGTAAATCTATTGATGAATTGCAAAATCGCTTAGACTTGGCAACGGTTGTTTATAACAAACAAAAGAATTTATGGGATCAAAAGATTGGTACCGAAATTCAATTTTTACAAGCTAAAAATAATAAAGATGCTTTAGAGCGTGCTATGTCGACAGCAAATGAACAGTTGAGTTTGACTAAAATAAAATCACCTATTAATGGCACCGTAGATCAAGTAGATATTAAAGTAGGAGAGATGGCCAATGCAATGAAACCTGCCATGAGGGTTGTGAATTTGCAACAATTAAAAGTAACTGCCGAATTAGCGGAAAGTTATTTAAAAGCCATTAAAATTGGTGATAAAGCACGCGTGAGTTTACCCGATTTAAATAAAATGATTGATGCCAAAGTAACTTTTGTGGGTAGAGTAATTAACCCTTCAAGTAGAACATTTAGTATTGATGTTAAAATTGGTAATAGCAACGATTTAAGACCAAACATGATTGCAATGTTGAATATTATCGACTATAAAGCAAAAAATGTTTTCACTATTCCAATGAATATTGTTCAAAATGACCAAGCGGGTCAATATATAATGGTTGCTGTAAAAAATGGTGATAAAATTGTTGCTTCTAAAAGAGTCATTAAAACTGGTTTAATTTACAAAGGAACAGTAGAAGTTAAAACTGGCTTAACAGAAGGCGAAGAGCTAATTGTAACAGGTTACCAAAATTTAAATGAGGGTGATTTAATTAAATTATAATGAAAGATAAAATAAAAGAATTTGGCCCTTCGAATTGGGCCATCAATAATAAAACAGCTATTTATGTGATCACGGTATTGCTCTCGATCATTGGCTATGCTGCTTATCAAAATTTACCAAAAGAGAATTTTCCGGAAATTACCATTCCCAAAATATTTGTGCGTACCATTTATCCAGGTACTTCGCCACAAAACATGGAAAATTTGGTAACCAAACAAATTGAAAAGCAATTAAAATCTACGCCAGGTTTGAAAAGAATTACTTCTAATTCTTACCAAGATTTCTCTTTCATTACCGCCGAATTTAATACCAATATTGATATCAAAGATGCCAAGCAAAGGGTGAAAGATGCAGTAGATAAAGCTAAATCTGATTTACCAAATAATTTACCCGAAGCTCCAAGCGTAATTGATATTAACTTATCGGAAATGCCAATTTTATATGTGAATATATCTGGTGATTTTGATTTGAAAAAATTAAAAGATTTTGCCGATATCATGAAAGATAAAATCGAATCCATTAAGCAAATTTCTGGAGTTGATATAGTGGGCGCATTAGAACAAGAGGTTCAAATCAATGTAGATTTGAATAAGATGAATGCGGCGCAAATTTCATTCAACGATATTGAGCGTGCAATTGGATACGAAAATATTTCGGCATCGGGCGGAACCATCAATATTGATGGTGTTCGTAGAACCTTAAATATTAAAAAAGAATTTCCAAATGCCTTGGAAATGTCTAATACCATTGTAAAAACACCAACCGGTGGTTCTGTTTATTTAAAAGATATTGCCGAAGTAGTGAGTGGTTTTAAAGAGCAAGAAAGTTATGCTAGGTTATATGGTAAAAATGTAATTACCTTAAATGTAAAGAAAAGAAGTGGGGAGAATTTAATCGAAGCATCCGATAAAATCCGAAGCATCATTGCGGAATTACAAGAGAAAGACTTTCCTAAAGGTTTAGATATTAAAATTACAGGAGATCAATCGGCTAAAACCAGAGAAACTTTACACGATTTAATTAATACCATTGTTATTGGATTCGTATTAGTGACCATTATTTTAATGTTCTTTATGGGATTAACCAATGCCATATTTGTGGCATTATCGGTTCCATTATCAATGGCTATTGCATTCATTATTATGCCAAGTATTGGTTTTACCATGAACATGATTGTATTGTTCTCTTTCTTACTGGCATTAGGTATTGTAGTAGACGATGCGATTGTGGTCATAGAGAACACCCATCGAATTTTTGGTAATGGAAAAATGCCAATTAAACAAGCCGCAAAGCAAGCAACTGGAGAAGTATTCCTACCTGTTTTTTCGGGTACCATGACCACACTTGCGCCCTTTGTACCTTTGGCATTTTGGCCAGGTGTAATTGGTAAGTTCATGTTTTATTTACCCATTACTTTAATTATAACTTTATTAGCTTCTTTATTGGTTGCTTATATTATCAATCCGGTTTTTGCTGTTGATTTTATGAAACCGCATAACGAAGATGAAACCCACAAACCGGAGTTTGATAATAAAGTTAAAAAGAATTTAAAATATGTAGGCGGAGCAGCTATTTTAGGCTATCTAATCAATTTTGGTTTTGGTAATTTAATTGTGGTGTTAGGCTTGTTTTATTTGCTTCACCATTTTTATTTAGAAAAGAAAATTCGTGATTTTCAAAATAATTCATGGCCTAAATTTCAGGAATGGTATACACAAAAATTAATTTGGTGTTTAGCTAGACCCGGAAAAATATTGTTAGGTACCTTAGGCTTATTTGTATTCACCTTTATATTGATGGCTGTTAGGACACCTAAGTTTGTGTTTTTCCCAACCTCACAACCAAACTTTGTGTATGTATATGTGAGCTTACCAGTTGGTACCGATCAATCTGCTACCAACGAAGTAATTAAAAAAGTGGAGCAAAAAGTAATCAAAGCCTTAGATGGAAAAGATAATCCAATTGTTGCTTCTGTTATTTCGAATGTAACCGTTGGGGTAACCGATCCTAGAGACGAAGACCAAGGTAATTATCCAAATAAAGGAAAAGTATCTGTTGCCTTTGTGCCATATGGCGAAAGAAATGGGGTAAGTACCCAAGATTATTTAGATAAAATTAGGGAAGAAGTAAAAGGTATACCTGGAACAGAAATAGCCGTATCGCAAGAACAAGCTGGTCCGCCAACGGCAAAACCAATATCAATAGAAATTACCGGTGACGACTTAGATTCTTTAATGGCAACTGCAACTCATTTGAAATCTTATTTAGATAATAAAAATGTACCAGGTGTAGAAGAGTTGAAATCTGATTTTCAAAATAATAAACCAGAAATTATTTTTGATATTGATAGAGAGCGTGCAAATCGCGAAGGTATTGCAACAGGTCAAGTGGCTATGGAATTGCGAACCGCTTTGTTTGGTAAAGAAATTTCTAAATTCCGTGATTTAAATGAAGATTACGAAATTAATTTACGCGCTGCAAAAGAGCAAAGAAATAATTTAGATGTGTTGAGAAACATGCGCGTAACCTACAGAGATATGGCTATGGGTGGCATGATTCGTCAAGTACCGATGTCAGCTTTTGCAGATGTTAAATATGTAAATACCTATGGCGGTATTAAACGTAAACAACAAAAAAGAATTATTATTCTTTCTTCAAATGTATTAGGCAACTATACACCAAACGAAGTGGTTGCCTCGCTTCAAAACGAGATCAATCAATTTAATGCACCAGATGGAGTGAATATTAAAATGGCAGGTGAACAAGAAGAGCAATTAGAAACAGTCAAGTTTTTAGGTACTGCTTTGATGGTTTCTTTCGGTTTGATTTTATTGATATTAGTAATTCAATTTAATTCCATTAGTAAACCAGCCATTATTCTTACAGAAATTTTCTTCAGTATTATTGGTGTATTTTTAGGAATCAGTATTTTTAAAATGACCATGTCGGTAGTTATGATGGGTATTGGTATTGTGGCCCTAGCCGGCATTGTGGTAAGGAATGGCATCTTGCTGGTCGAGTTTGCCGATCTCAAAATGGAAGAGGGCATGTCTACCTACGATGCGATTTTAACAGCCGGTAGAACGCGTATGACACCCGTTTTATTAACGGCAGCCGCTACTACTTTAGGTTTAATACCATTAGCAGTTGGTTTGAATATCGACTTTGCTACTTTATTTACCACTTTCAATCCTCATATATTTTTCGGTGGAGACAGTGTTGCATTCTGGGGACCATTATCATGGACCATGATCTTCGGATTAATTTTTGCAACCTTTCTGACATTAATATTAGTTCCAGTAATGTATATTTTAGTTGATAAATTAAAAGTGAGATTAAAAACTGCTCGTTCAAATTAAGCAGTAAAAAGAAATTGGATGGTTTCCAATAATTGTTTTTTTTAGGTTAACAATTGCGCTAGGTGAAAACCTGGCGCTTTGTTTTTTTAAGATACCTTGAGGCCGTAAATGCCCAAGCTGTAGTGCTTTTGGTCCATGATGGCTATCTCAGGTAAAACGCCATAATTTACGAATCCATTTTTTTGAAAAAATTGTATACTCGGTAAATTATGTTCAAAAATATAAGCGAGTAGGGTATGGATGTTTCTTTCTTTGGCTGCTGCAATGGCAAATTGCAATATGGTTTTGCCTATTCCTTTAGCTCTAAATTGCTCGTCTATATAAATGGCTATTTCGATGGTGCCAGCATAAGCTGGTCGGCCATAAAATGATTTGAAACTTAACCAAGCAATTACTTGTTCGTTTTCGATGGCTACCCAAATTGGTCGGGGTTCTGCAAAGCTATTGAACCAATCTAATTTTTCTGCAACGCTTACGCTTTGCGTATCGGCCGTAACCATTCGAGAAGGAATGGTACTATTGTAAATATCTACAATAGCAACTAAATCTTTTATTTCCGCAATTCGAATCTGCATATTACCTATCAACTTCTCCTAATACAATATCTATAGAGCCCAGAATAGCAATTAAATCGGCTATCATAGCGCCTTTAGCTAATTCGGGCAAGACCGATAAATTACTAAAACTTGCCGCTCTTGCTTTGCACCTAAATGGTTTGTCAGATTTTCCATCTGCTATAAAATAATAACCCAATTCTCCTTTTGGCATTTCGCCTCTGCAATAAAACTCTTGGGCTTTGGGAATTAATTTCTTTGGCAATCTAGCTCTTGGATCAAATTCTGGACTGCGTTTCAATTCTTTTGTCAGTCTTTCAATACATTGCTCTGCAATTTTTATCGATTCTGCAATTTCCCGCACACGCACATCAAATCGATCCCAACAATCGCCGGTTGTACCCATTTTTCCTTCTCCAATTGGAATCTCGAAATCCAGTTCGGGGTAAACCGAATAAGCATCTATTCTTCTGAGGTCGTAATTAATACCAGAACCTCTTAGCATGGGTCCAGAGCAACCGTAATTAATGGCTACATCTAAGGGCAGTACGCCAATGTTTTGTGTTCTGCCAATGAATATGCTATTGTTGGTTAAGAGTTCGTCTAACTCGCGCATTTTGGGCTTAAACTGTGTTAGAAATTCGCTACACCTTTGCTCAAATCCAACAGGTAAATCGTAAAATAATCCACCTATCCAAATGTAATTATATAAAAGCCTTGCGCCAGAAGCCCATTCTAATAAATTTAATATATGTTCTCTTTCTTTGAAACAAAAAAAGAAGGGAGTAACGGCGCCAATGTCCATACCATAAGTACCAATGGCAATAAGGTGTGAAGCTATTCTGTTGAGTTCACAAACCAATACCCTAATGTATTCTACTCGTTTAGGAATGCTTTGATCGATGCCTAACATTTTTTCGACACCCATTACAAAAACATGATCATTATTCATCGAGGATAAATAATCCATGCGATCGACAAATGGAATAATTTGTTGGTAGTTTAATGCCTCGGCATGTTTTTCGAAACAACGATGTAAATAGCCGATATGCGGAATACATTCTTTTACTGTTTCGCCATCGGTAACCAGTTCGAGTCTCAAAACCCCATGCATAGAAGGGTGTTGAGGCCCCATGTTGAGGATCATCTCCTCATTTTTTAATTTGCTTAGGTCGGTTTTTAAATTATTCATTTGTTTTTACCTCCCCATTTATTTTTAAACCGCCATAACTTTCGGCAGCTACATAATCTTTTCTTAAAGCATATCCTTCCCAATCATCTGGACATAAAATTCTTCTTAAATCTGGATGTCCTTGAAAATAAATGCCTACTAAATCGTATGCTTCTCTTTCGTGCCAATCGGCTGTACGCCATACCTGGCTTACCGTTGGAACAATCGGTAATTGTGTCGTATCTCTTGGATGATCAATAATTACTTTTAATACAATTTGATAGCCAAGGGTAATAGAACTTAAATGATACACTACCGCAAATTGATTTTTTTCTAATCCTAAATCGACTCCCGATAAACAAGATAAATAATCGAAATAGCAAGTTGGATGGTTGCGGAGTAGCAAACTTATTTCAGCAATTAAATTTGTTTGAACCACAATAATTCCCTGTAAGCCATTAAAATCGGTGCTTAACACGGCTTGTTCGCCAAAACTTTCTTTAATTAAATTACTGATTTTTTCGTTCATGGTTAAGGAGCTAATCTTTCTATTTTCCATTTACCTTTTTCCATTAAAACATATTTCACTCGATCGTGTAATCTGCTTTCTCTGCCTTGCCAAAATTCGATGGCAATAGGATTTAATATATAACCACCCCAATGCGCTGGTTTAGGTATTTTTTTGCCTTCAAATTTTTGTTCGTAAGCGGTATAGGCTACATCTAATACTTCGCGGTTGGCAATCACTTGACTTTGTGGCGAAACAATAGCGCCCAATTGACTTCCAAATGGTCTTGTTGCAAAATACGCTTCCGATTCTTCTTTCGAAAGTTTCAAAATCTTTCCTTCTATTCTTACTTGTCTTCCTAATTCGGGCCAGAAAAATACCAAACAAGCCGATGGATTTTTGGCAAGTTCTTTTCCTTTTCTACTCAAATAATTACTATAAAACGAAAAGCCATTTTTATCGGCGCCTTTTAATAATACAATACGAGCCGATGGAATGCCATCTCTTGTTGCCGTTGCCAATGTCATTGCATTTGGTTCTCGCACCTCGGCGGCCATGGCTTCATCAAACCATTTACCAAAAAAAGAGATAGGATTAGCATCTACTGCTGATTCGTTTATTGGAGAAGAACTGTACTCTATGCGTAAGTTCTGCAATGTTTTTTTATCTATTTCACTCATGCTTTTTTATATTTATTTCTCCAGTATAATTTTTCATTCAACTTTTGCAGAATAAATTCGGCTAAAAGGTATTCGCTATTTTTATTTTCTAAGGCAATTTTAACATCTTTTTCGGCTACATCTATTCTGTATAATTGGGCATAGAGTAGGGTTTTGTTCTCTTTTAATAAAATGGCCAAATATTGTGCTAAGGCAATGCGTAAATCTTCGTAATTCATTTCGTTTTTCAATCCGATGGCCATTGTTTCTGGAAACTGGCTATTTAATTGTTCAATTAATTCGGATGAATTTTCCATGCATTATTAAAAATTACTTGGGTATTTATTTTTCATAGCCTGGGCACCTTCTTCTACTTTATGCTTCAATTCTGCTTTATAGGCTGTTAGTGCTTCTGCAATTTTTTCGTCTGCCGTTGCACAAATTTGTGCGGCAAGTATGCCTGCATTTTTTGCACCATTCAAAGCAACTGTTGCAACTGGAATTCCTGCAGGCATTTGTAAAATTGACAAAACCGAGTCCCAGCCATCAATCGAATTACTCGATTTAATAGGAACACCAATAACCGGTAGGATACACATAGATGCAATCATGCCTGGTAAATGCGCGGCTCCACCTGCTCCAGCTATGATTACTTTTATTCCACGCTCTTTTGCAGTATGAGCATATTCGGTCATTCTTTCGGGTGTGCGATGTGCCGAAACAACCGTCATTTCGAAGCTAACACCTAATTCATTTAAAACACTGGAAGCTTCTTCCATAATGGGTAGATCTGAAGCGCTACCCATGATAATTCCAACTTGAATGCTCATATTTATTTACTAATTACTTTTAATTTTTCTTTTACTTCTTTGGCAATTTGAATGGCCAATGCGCGGTCTTGATTGATTACCGTTACATGTCCCATTTTTCGAAATGGTTTAGTTATTTTTTTTCCGTATAAATGAATATATACGCCTGGTAAATGTAAGGTTTCTTCTAAACCTTGATAAATGGCTTCGCCTTCGAATCCTTCTTCGCCCAGTAAATTGATCATGACTGCATTGGCAATACTAGCGGTGTCGCCAAGCGGCTGACCAGTAATGGCTCTGAGGTGTTGATCGAATTGCGAACATACATTTCCTTCGATGGTTTGATGCCCGCTATTATGTGGTCTTGGGGCCATTTCATTCACCAATAAATGACCCTCTTTTGTTACAAAAAATTCGATGGCTAATAAGCCAACTAATTCCAGTGCTTCTGCAATGTTTTCGGCAAGATTAGCTGCTTTTAATTGAATGAAATCGGCAACAGCTGCAGGAGAAATTTGAAATTCAACTAAGTTTGCGGTAGGATGAAAATCCATTTCGACGGCAGGAAAAGTTTTGATTTCGCCATTTTCGTTTCGGGCAACAATGATGGCTATTTCTTTTTCGAAATCCACCATTTTTTCTACTAAACTAGGTGCTTCGAATGCCGCTGCTAATTGTGCTTGCTCTTTAATAATTAGCACGCCTTTGCCATCATAGCCATCGCGTCTTAATTTTTGTACATAAGGCAACGACCATTTTAAGTTGCTTAAATCTGCTCGATCCGAAATTAATTTAAAATCGGAAGTAGGAATCTGATGGTCCTTTAACCATTGCTTTTGAGCGCCTTTATCTTGTATCAGTTCAATGATACTTGGATCGGGATATACTTTTACACCTTCTGCAACTAATTGCTTGAGCGCGGCTACATTCACTTTTTCTATTTCGATCGTGAGTAGGTCTACTGTTTTTCCAAATTGATAAACGGTTTCGTAATCGGCTAAACTACCTACTTCAAATCGATCACAAATATTTTTACAAGGAGCATCTTTATCAGGGTCGAGTATGCTCACATTGACATTATAATTCAATGCATTTTGAATCCACATTCGTCCTAATTGACCGCCGCCTAATATTCCTAATTTTAATGAACCGTAAAAAGTTTTCATTATCGATCTGCTTGCTTTTCTTTTTTAATTAATGCTTGTAACTCAAGAATACCGCCTATTAAGGCTTCTGGCCTTGGCGGGCATCCTTGAATGTACACGTCTACTGGAATGATTTGGTCAACACCTTTTACCACATGATAGCCATGTTGCCAGTAAGGACCGCCACAATTGGAACAAGAACCCATCGATATTACATATCGTGGTTCTGGCATTTGTTCGTATAATTTTTTAATTCTTTCGGCCATTTTAAAAGTAACGGTTCCCGCTACAATCATCACATCCGATTGACGAGGCGAAGGCCTTGGAAAAACACCCATGCGTTCTAAGTCAAAATTTCCAGATTGCGCATCCATGAATTCAATGGCACAACAAGCAAGACCAAAACTCATCGGCCACAAAGAACTTGATCGAGCCCAATTCAAGAGTTCGTCTAGTTTTGTGATCATTACACCGTCTGTTTCTGCTTTGGCAGTCATGTTTTTTATTCTGATTTTTTAACAATCGTTTTAATTGGTGCTCTGCGAATTGTTGTTGGCGCAGCAGTTACATTACCTGTATTAGCCGGCGATGCTGCCATTGAAGGCATTTCTTCGTTTAATACAAATGCTTTGACCAAATATTTTTTTGAATTTAAAGCTAAATAATTTGCTAATGGAATAGGGGTATTGATGCTTGCTATTTGCTGCTTTGAACTCAACCAATTAAGATCACCTTTACGCCATACGTATAATAAACCTAAAAGTAATAAGCCAATAAAAACAAACATTTCGCTTAAACTAAGGATGCCCCAATGTGGAATATTTGCTAAAAATTGGGGTGCTGCATAAACCGTTGCCCATGGAAAAAGGAAAACTATTTCCACATCAAAAATTAAAAACAAGAGGGCGATTACATAAAATCGCATATTGAATTGTATCCAAGAATTGCCTACTGTTTCTTCGCCACATTCGTAGGTTGCATTTTTAATTGGATTGGGTTTTTTCTTAGACAATAAAGCATTGACGCCATAGCCTGCGAGTATAAACAATACTCCCAATACTAGAAATACCAAGATTTTTCCGAACTCTGAAATTTGTACCGTATCTTGCATGTTCAAATGTAGCGAAAAATGGCTTAATTGCCTATCATTTGTATAATTTGGTTTTTCACAATGGCGCAAAATAATATGGAGTCCTTTGATGCAATAATTTTGGGTGCAGGCGCTTGTGGTCTGATGTGTGCGGTTCAAGCGGGCTATCTTGGCAAAAGGGTGCTTTTATTAGAAAAAGGACCCGATGCAGGTGCTAAAATTAAGATATCTGGAGGTGGAAGGTGTAATTATACCAATCTTGAAGTTTCGATCGAAAACTTTATTTCAGAAAACCCGCATTTTGCAAATTCTACCTTTAGTCAATGGACCGTAGCGGATACCATACAATTTTTCGAACAATTTGGTATTAAAGGCCAGGAAAAAACATTGGGTCAAATTTTTCCAATCAGTAATAAAGCCACAGATATTGTGAATGTTTTTACTACGCAATTAGCCGAAATGCAAATCCCTATTCAATACCAATTTGAAATGCTTTCGATTACTAAAATGGCCGATCAACAATTTGAAATTAGTGGAACGGTAAATGGTAAAAAGCAACAATTTTTAGGAAGAAATGTAGTGGTGGCAACTGGCGGTTTTCCAATTCCTAAAATGGGAGCAACGGGTCTTGCATTTGATATTGCCAAACAATTTGATATTAAAACAACTAAACATGCACCGGCTTTAGTGCCTTTAGTAATAGGGCTTCAAGACCGTTCTTGGTACGAAAAATTATCTGGGATTAGTGTTTTTGCAAAAGTGAGTAATGAGCGAATTTCATTCGAAGAAAATATTTTATTTACCCATTGGGGTTTAAGCGGCCCGGCTATTTTACAAATTTCTTCTTATTGGAAAGGCGCAGAAAGTTTTGAAATTGATTTATTACCCAATGTGAATTTAAAAACACTCATTACCAAAGAAAGAAATGAGCAAGGTGGTAAATTACTCTCTACTTTATTGCAATTTTATTTACCCAAAAAACTCGTGGATGCTTTTGCCGATGAATTGCCTTTGGATATTAAATTGGCTTCTTTGAGTAATGATAGTGTAAATAAAATTCACCAAACCATCAATCATTTTTTAGTAAAACCTGCGGGAGATAAGGGTTACGAGAAAGCAGAAGTGATGCGCGGGGGAATAGATACCAACGAACTTTCATCTAAAACTTTGGCCAGCAAATTGCATCCCAATTTATTTTTTGGTGGCGAATGTGTGGATGTTACAGGATGGTTAGGAGGCTACAACTTCCAGTGGGCTTGGGCTTCAGGCTATGTTATAGCGCAAAATATTTAGCGTTTAAATTTTCTTTTACCGCTCATATTCCCGTCCTCATTCTTTTTACCAGCACCCGTAGATTTTCCAGCAGATTTATTGCCACCATTTCTGATGCCCCCAAATTTATTGCCACCAGCAGGTTTCGCTTTTTTGCTATCGGCTTTAGGTTTAGTATAAGCCACTACTGTCATGGCATAGGGGTGATCGGTAATGACTGGAATTTCAATTTTAATGAGTTTTAAAATATCCATTAAATTTGGAATTTCTTCCGTTTCGCAAAAAGAATAAGCCTTTCCACTTTCGCCAGCGCGGCCCGTACGGCCAATACGATGCACATAAGTTTCTGGAATATTTGGAATATCGTAATTGATGACATGCGAAAGTTTATCAATATCGATGCCTCTTGCAGCAATATCGGTCGCTACAAGCACCCTGGTTTGACCAGACTTGAAATTTCTTAAGGCAGCTTCTCTAGCATTTTGAGATTTATCACCATGAATGGCTTGTGCTGTAATGTTCGATTTAATTAATTCTTTTACAATTTTATCTGCGCCATGTTTTGTTCTAGAAAAAACCAAAGCCGATTGAATTTCTTTATCTTTTAAAATATGATTCAATAATTTTTTCTTATCGTTTTTTTCAACATAATAAAGTGATTGTTGAATTTTTTCGACAGTAGAAGAAGTTGGCGTAACCTCTACCGTTGCTGGTTTGTAGAGTATAGTAGATGCAAGTTTTAAGATATCTGCAGGCATTGTTGCAGAGAATAATAAAGTCTGTCTTTTTTGAGGGATGGTAGCAATAATTTTCTTCACATCATTGATGAAACCCATATCGAGCATTCTGTCTGCTTCGTCTAAAACCAAGTATTGTACGTCTTTTAAGTTTACAATTCTTTGATTGATTAAATCTAATAATCGACCTGGCGTAGCAATTAATATTTCTACACCTGCTCTAATGGCATTGACTTGTGAAAATTGGTTAACGCCACCAAAAATTACCGTATGATTTGATTTTAAATTTTTACCGTAATTGGCAATGCTTTCTCCAATTTGCGAGGCTAATTCTCTGGTTGGGGTAAGGATTAAACATTTAATTGGTTTTTTTCCTTTTTCAGCGTGGGTATGTGAGGCAAGCATTTGTAAAATTGGAATCGTAAATGCAGCTGTTTTACCAGTTCCTGTTTGTGCAATTCCAAATAAATCCCTTTTATCCAAAATTAATGGAATGGCTTGCGCTTGAATAGGGGTGGGGTGAGTATATCCTTCAGAAGTTAATGCTTTTTGAATTGGTTGAATCAATTGAAGTGATTCAAATGTAATCGTTGTGTTTTTTGTCATATGCCGCAAAGGTACTCCTTTTTTGTTTATTTTTGGGAATGCGAATAATACTATATATCGTCGGCTTTATACTAAGCTGTTTACTTGGATTTTTGTTGTTTGGTTTGTTTAAACCGGTAATTACTTACGATATCAGCTTGCAAATAAACAGACCCATTGCAAAATGTTGGACTGTTTACCAAACAGATTCTCTTAAAAGTAAATGGATGCCTGGATATTTGCGTAGTACTTTGCTTACTGGAACAGCAAATGCTATTGGAAGTAAAAATACCATCTATTACCAGTCTGCTGAACAAGTAACTACCATGACTCAAACAATAGATAGTTTAATAAATGAATCTTTGATAGCCTATACCATCGACAACCGTTCGATGCACATTCGGACCCATATTCGATTTACATCATCTCAGGCCAATGCTTGTATCATACAAATACACAATGAGGTAACGGCCAATAATATTTTCTTAAAATCTTTGTTGACTTTTATGAAATCTAAATTTGAATCTGCCGAACAAGCAAATTACCAAAGTTTAAAAACCTTAATAGAATCTAAAGAAGTTGATGAATAAAAAAAAGCCGGCATTACCGGCTTTTTTTTATTGCATGAGTTCTGCTATATATTTGACAGGTGCACTGCCAAAACTTAAAAATGTTTCGTGAAATTTCTTTAAATTGAATTGTTCTTTCTCTTTGTTTTGGATGGCTTCTCTTAAGTCAACAATCTCGGTGAAACCAGTAAAATAAGAGCAAAGCTGCACCTGTGTTAATGTTGCGCGTTTCCACTTTCCTTCGGCTTCGGCTTGTTGCTGAAACGCTTCTTTCGTTAATAGATCAATTACGGCTTCTTTTTGCATATTGTTTACTTGAATGCTGTAATCAATAATGGTATTGCAAGTACTTCTTAAATTCCATTTATAGTACATTAACCACATGGCAGGATCGTTATTGCCATAGCCGTTTTCTAACATCATTTTTTCGGTATATACCGCCCAACCCTCTATCATTGCGCCATTGCCCAATATTGATTTAATTAAACTTGGCGATTGATTGGCGTAAACCAATTGGGTATAATGTCCGGGTATGGCTTCGTGGATATTTAAAATTTGTAAGATGTATTGATTGTATTCTCTTAAATAACTTTCGGCTGTGGCTTCATCCCATCCCGATAAAGAACCCACATTATAATAGGTATTTCCATTTTTATCGTAAGGGCCAGGCGAAGAGATAGAAGCGCCGGCTACTCCAGCCATATACGCTGGTTCTTTTCTAACCACCAATGGCTTAGAAGGGTCGATATAAATTAGGTTTTTATTTTTAATAAATTCAACTAATATTGGAATTTGTTTGTCGATAGCCGCTTGAAACTCACTAGGCTTCACATGTTCAACCGATAATCGGTCTATCATTTTTTTAATAGCAATTAAAGAATCGCTCGGACAAGTTTCTGTTTTAAAATAGCTAGGCCATAATTGTTTGGTAATGGCATACATTTTTTGATGCAATTCTTTTTTATGGCTTAATGCTTTTTCGTAAATACCTTGGGCAGTATAATTGGATTGAATATCAAAGGCAAATTTTTCTTCGTATAATTCTTTTCCAATTCTAAAAGATTTTGGTTGCTCATTTTTTAGCTCTTTTAAAAAAGTACAATAAGATTGAATAGCCGAAATAGCATCTTTAGAAAGGCTTGTAATTTTTTCTTTTTCTTGGGCCGAAATGCTTGATTTTGTTAATGCCTGCACCAAGTCTACCTCGAATACAGATAGGCCTCCTATGTTTTGATCAATGGCCAATGCAGTGTGTTCTGCGGTTGGATTTTGTATATTTTTTTTTGCCGCTTCGTAATAAGCAGGTACAAATTTTAATCTTTCTTTTACTGCTGCTAATCTTTGGTCTAATGGAGCGTAGTTATTATTGATGATTTCGGCAAAACCTTCCGAAACATTATATTGCGCTGGATTCCATTGATACGATTTAAATTTATTAATACTCCAAATACTCGATTTTAATTGGTTCTCCATTAAATAAAAATCGGTTTTATTTTGATTGTTTAAACTATCTAAATTAAACAATTTAAGACTATCTAATTGACTTTCTGCAAATGCAATTTCTTTTTTTCTTTGCGCATCATCGGGTATAGTGAGAAGGCTATCATTGTTATGAAAGCCAATGCTACTAGCCCAGTTGGGGTAAATGGTCCATAAAGAATTGATAAAATTTTCTTTATAGGCATCGAAATTTTGATTTTGAACTATTGCTGTTGATGGTTTTGTTTGTTTACAGGCAATTAAACTCATTGCAGCAATAACGATCAGTAGTTTTTTCATAGTTTATTTTTTTAAGGCTACTCTCCATAGCGTTGCACCCATTAATATAAAGGCGCTGGTTCCAATTAAATAATAGTTTTCTTGATTGATATATTGTAAAATAGTAGTTTGTAAATTCAAATTATTGGTAAAATTACTCATGGTATTTAATGCATTTTTTAACAATTCATTACTTACTATACTGCTATAATTAACGGTTAACATAGCAATGAGTACACCTGCCAATGCACCGCCAGCAACCAGTCCGGTGGCAAATAAACTTCCTTTGCCTAGTTCTTCATCTTCGGATGCTTCACCTTTACGTGTTTTCCAAAAAGTAACTCCTTTTTTAATACAACCACCCGCAAAAATAGGAAGGGTAGTAGACAATGGCAAGTAAGCACCAACAGCAAATGACAAAGAGTTTACACCACATAATTCCATGGTGATAGAAAGAAACACACCTACCAATACAAATTGCCAATCTAAATTATAAGATAAAATTCCTTTGATGAGTGTAGCCATGAGCGTGCCTTGTGGTGCGGGATAAGCATCCGAACCAATAGCATGATGAATGCCTTGGTTCAACATAGCAGTTGTGGGAGTGTCTAAAATTTTAACAGTTAAACCTATAAAAATAGAAGAGACAATTGCGCCAATAAACAAGGCTATTTGTTGGTATTTGGGAGTTGCCCCAATAAGGTATCCCGTTTTTAAATCTTGCGATGTGGCCCCTGCATTTGCAGCCGCAATACAGATCATGCCGCCAACCACTAAAGCCATTGGTTCGTAGACTTTTCCTGTCCAACCGATGGCAATAAAAACTAAACAAGTACCCATTAAAGTAGCAATGGTCATTCCCGAAATTGGATTATTCGATGAGCCAATTAATCCAACAATTCTGGAAGAAACGGTCACAAAAAAAGCACCAAATAAAACAACTAATACGCCAATTAATAATTTATTGAATAGCGAAGTGCCTGGAATTTGTGGTAATAAGGTCATTAAAATGATGAGTCCGATGCTGCCAAATAAAACTATTTTAATGTTTAAATCTTGTTCGGTTCTTTTTACTTTTTGATAGCTTTCATTGGTTTTGCTACTGGCTATGCTATCTTTAAACGATGCAATAATAGTAGGTATGGTTTTAAATAGTGTGATGAAACCACCCGCAGCTACAGCACCTGCACCTATCTGACGAATGTATGCTCTGTAAATTGCGCCCGCGGTATCCGAAAAAGTATGCGTCATTGGATTCCAATTACCAGGGCCACCTGCAGTTGCTAAATCTTTTAAATAACCAAGTTTTACTAATTGCGCAGCCGTGGTGTCCATGGGTACAAGGGTAGCTAATAATGGAATTAAACCAAGCCAAGCTATTACGCCACCTGCCACTAACACACCTGCTATTTTAAATCCAATAATATAACCCACGCCTAAATATTCGGGGGTAATTTCGCCCGCTATATTTGCCGATGGAAAAAATTTATTGGTTTGTTTGGTTACAAATTCTGGTGCTTCGGCAATCACATGAAAAACTTTTTGTAAGAAAGCGTAAACAATGGCAAAACCTAATCCTTGAAAAGCGGTCTTAGCAAAATCCCCGCCTTTTTCGCCCGCCTTTAAAACCGCTGCACAAGCAGTACCTTCGGGGTATGGTAGGCTTTCGTGTTCTTTTACAATCAAAGATCTTCTGAGTGGAATCATCATTAATGTGCCTAATATTCCGCCAAAGATGGCCAAGGTTAAAATGCTGATATATCCAAAATACATTTCGCCACTACTGCTGCCATTTTCATTGGCACTTAAAAATAAAAAACCAGGAAGTGTAAATACCACGCCAGCAGCAATAGATTCGCCAGCAGATCCTGTTGTTTGAATGATATTATTTTCTAAAATGGTGGTATTAAAAAATTTCTTTCCTAGGGTAATAGCAATAACCGCAATTGGAATAGAAGCGGAAACTGTTAGCCCTGCTTTTAGTGCTAAATATACAGTTGCTGCACCAAAAATAATTCCAAAAATACTACCGAGTAAAATAGACTTTAAGGTAAACTCTGCCATCTTACTTTCGTCGGGCACAAATGGTTTAAACAGTTTATTTTCTTCCATGTATTTTTTTGTTTGTACAAATTATAAAAATAAATATAGCATTTAGATTCAAAAAAATCCCTAATTAATCTCCGACCAAAGTGTAGATACTTTGGACACATGAACTGGTTTAATTCACAATTTTTAGCTATAAATACTTGTAAATCAGTTAATTTGCGATGTGCTTAATTAAAGTTTGTAAAAAGGATTTCAAAAAGTATCTTGCAGATTGTAAAAAGTACAAATGAGTACTTAACCATTTTAAATTTAAAAGAAAAAATATGAGTAACACCGCAACAAAATCGGCCCATCCTAAAGGACTTTGGGTTTTATTTGGAACAGAAATGTGGGAGCGTTTCAATTTTTATGGAATGCGCGCCATTTTAACTTTGTTCTTAGTAAATTCTTTAATGATGAAAGAAGAAGATGCTTCTTTAATTTATGGAGGATTTTTAGGATTATGTTATTTAACCCCAATGCTTGGTGGTTTTATCGCCGATCGTTTTTTTGGAAACAGAAACTGCATATTACTTGGTGGTTTAATGATGGCTGTTGGACAGTTTTTACTTTTTGCAAGTGCGAGTGTTTTTGGCACTAATTTACCACTTGCCAATACGTTAATGTGGTCTGCTTTAGGAATCATCATTTTTGGAAATGGTTTTTTCAAACCAAATATTTCGAGTATGGTGGGTAGTTTATATCCTAAACAAGAAAAAAATAAATTAGATACGGCATTCACTATCTTTTATATGGGTATTAACTTAGGGGCATTCTTAGGTCAATTAATTTGTCCATTAATTGGTGATGTGAAAGATGCAGCTGGCATTAGAGATATCCATGCTTTTAAATTTGGATTCCTAGCGGCTTCTATTGCAATGTTAATAGGAACAGCTGTATTTTATTTCTTAAAAAATAAATATGTTGTTACGCCAGATGGCAAACCACTTGGCGGCTTACCTTCAAAAAATGAAAGTTCAGATTTCGAAGAAGGGGAATCTCAAAAGGCTGTATTTTCTAATAAAGCATTAATCACTGCGGTAATTGCATTCTTTGTTTTAGGTGCAACCATTCATTTTCAACTGGGACAAAATTTAATTTATTCTTTAATTTATTCGAGTGGTTTAACCTTAGCTGGATTAATTATATCGGATACTTCTTTAACCAAAATAGAGCGTGATCGTATTTTTGTGATTTATATAGTTGCATTCTTTGTGATCTTCTTTTGGGCTGCCTTTGAGCAAGCGGGTTCTTCTTTAACTTTTATTGCCGATAACCAAACCGATCGTAATTTCTTTGGATGGAATATGCCACCTTCTATGGTGCAAATCTTTAATGGTTTATTTGTGGTTGCCTTTGCGGTTCCATTTAGTATGTTATGGGATTATTTAAGAAGTAAAGACAGAGAACCAATTTCGCCAATGAAACAATCTTTTGGTTTAGCATTAATTGCATTGAGTTATTTCATCATAGCGTACAATGTAAAAGATTTAGGCAATTCGGGCTTATTGGCAATCAAATGGTTAATTTTATTATACTTAATTCAAACAGCTGCCGAATTATGTTTATCGCCAATTGGTTTGTCTTTAGTAGGTAAATTATCTCCTAAAAGATTTTCGTCATTATTATATGGGGTATTCTTTTTATCGAATGCATCTGGTTATGCATTGGCTGGAACACTCGGATCTATTATGCCTGCAACCGGCGATAAATTTATCAAAGCACAGGAATTAGGCATCGACTTACAAGGTGTTTTAGATAAAAAAGTGGTACCTACTACCGAACAATTAAGCTTATTATCACAGAATCAAATTTCAGATCACAACCCTGTTTTTGCTGGATTTGAGATCCATAATTTATTTGAATTCTTTATGGTGTTTGTTATTTTAACCGGATTAGCTGCGATTATTTTATTCGCATTAACACCTAAGTTGAAAAAACTAATGCATGGGGTGAGGTAATTTATTGAATCCTAATAAAAAAAAGCGAAGAGTGATCTCTTCGCTTTTTTTATGCTTAGGCAGCAGGTACCCACCAAGCAAAATAACAGATGACCAAACAAGTTCCAATGCCTGTATAAATAAATAGGGCGTCTGCGCCAAAGCTATACCAAATAAGCCCAGCAGCGCTACTCGAAATTAAGGTAGCGATACTTTGCAAGCTGGTAAAGGTGCCTAATGCAGTAGCCATTTGAGAGCGAGTAGTTAAATTACTAATCCATGCTTTTCCAATACCTTCGGTAGCTGCGGCGTATATTCCATAAATAAAAAATAAGAAAATAAGTAAATTATTACCACTAAAAAATGCCATGCCAAAATAGCTTAGGGCAAAAATAAATAAGCCCAATAGAAAAATGATTTTCAATCCAATTTTATCGGCTAATACACCAAGTGGAAAAGAAAAGAAAGCATAAATTAAATTATAAAACATAAATAGCCCTATTACATAACTATCATTCACCCCAAATTCTTTGGCTTTTAATAATAAAAAGACATCGGAACTATTTATTAAACTGAAGCCCAGTAGGCCTATCACTAAATTTTTATAATTACTTGAGCTGTTTTTCCAAAAATCAAAAAAGCCCGATAGCTTTATTTTTTCATGATTATTGACAAAATGATTTTGCTTGCTTTCTTTAATTAATCCGGAACTGAGTATGGCTAATAAGCCAGGTATAAAAGCAATTAAAAATAAGTTTTTATAATCGCCGGGATAATAGTGTAAATAGATTAATGCAATGCCTGGTCCCAAGACCGCGCCTAAGGTGTCTAATGAGCGATGAAAGCCAAAAACTTTTGCTTTATTACCTTCCGTCGATTCGTCGGAGATTAAGGCGTCACGGGCCGCCGTTCTAATTCCTTTGCCTAATCGGTCGAAGCTGCGCATCAAAAAGACCCAAAAAGGATTGGCAAACAAAACCATTAGGGGTCTTGCAATGCCACTCAAACCATAACCGGCTTGCACGAATGGTACTCTTTTGCCAATGTTATCAGACCATTTTCCAAAATAACCTTTACTCAGCCCCGTTAAGGCTTCTGCAAATCCTTCAAACACCCCAATCAAAACAATAGAAAATCCAAGAGATTGTAAATACATCGGTAAAACTGGATAGAGCATTTCGCTCGCCATATCAGTAAATAAACTGATGAGCGAGAGTACCCATATGGTTTTAGTAATGTATTTCAATATTGTTTAAAGGTTTGTTAAAATAAAATCAGTCATTAAATTATACAGATGCAAGCGGGTTGTACCACCAGCAATCGAATGGTTTTTGTTTGGATAATAAGCAGATTCAAATTTCTTATTGGCTTTAATCATGGCGCTTACCATGTCTGCAGCGTTTTGAAAATGTACGTTATCATCTGCTGTACCATGAATGATTAAAAATTTACCTTTTATTTTATCTACAAAATTGATCGGTGAATTTTCTTCAAAGCCTGCATTGTTTTCTTTTGGCGTATGCAAATATCTTTCGGTATAAATAGAATCATAATATTTCCAATTGGTTACTGGAGCAACTGCTATTGCCATTTTAAAAAAGTCTGCGCCTTTGGTTATGGCAAGTGCCGACATGTATCCGCCAAAACTCCAGCCTTGAATACCAATGCGGCTTGCATCTATATAGCTTTGTGCGCCCAACCATTTAGCCGCATTTATTTGATCTGCTATTTCTAGTTTTCCTAATTGTAAAAAAGTACATTTTTTAAATGCCGAACCTCTTGCACCTGTGCCTCTATTATCTACACAAACTACAATATATCCTTTAGCCGCAAGCATTTGATACCACATATAGTTTGCAGATCCCCAAGCGTCTGTCACTTGTTGCGAGCCTGGTCCACCATATAAAAACATAAATACCGGATATTTTTTCTTTGCATCAAAATCTTTTGGTTTAATCATCCAGGCATTGAGTAAAGTATTATTTTCTGTAGGTATAGTAAGAAATTCTTTCTTGCTGAGCGCAAATTCGTTTAACCTATTTTTTAGGGTTTGGTTTGTTTCCAACACCCTCATTTCTAATCCAGTTTGGTCGTGTAAGCTAATAAAATTAGGGGTATTGGCATTGGAATAGAAATTGATATAATAGGCACAATTGCTACTAAAAGTAGCATTGTTTGTACCAATACTTTTAGATAATTGTTTCATTCCTTTGCCATTAATTCCAATGGAATAAATTTCTCTTTGCATGGCATTTACCGCGGCAGCTTGAAAATAAATGGTGTTTTCTTTTTCATTCAAACCATAAAAACTAGTGAGATCCCAATTGCCTTTAGTGATTTGGTTGATGAGCTTACCTTTTAAATCGTATAAATACAAATGATTAAAACCATCTTTTTCAGAACTGATAATAAATTGATTTGAATTTTTTAGAAAATACAAATCGTCATTTATATCTATATAGGTACTTGATTTTTCGTTTAATATAACAGTCGATTTTCCGGTATTTGCATTAACTAACAGGTAGTCTAAATTATCTTGGTGTCTGTTTAATCTTAGCACACATAGGGTATTGGGCTGATTGGTCCATTTAATTCTAGGAATATATTGGCTCGAATCGTTGCCAATTGCTACTGGTATGGTTTGTTGATTTTGAAGGTCATAAATATGCAAACTAATGGTTGCATTCTCTTCTCCTGCTTTTGGGTATTTATATTGATACGATGTAGGATATAATTCTCCATATTGTGTCATGCTAAAGCGTTTGACTTGGCTCTCGTTAAATTTATAAAAAGCAATTTTTTTACTATCTGGCGACCAAAAAAATGCACGCGTAAAAGCAAATTCTTCTTCATTGACCCAATCGGTTCCGCCGTTAATAATTTGTTCCCAAGCGCCATCATCCGTAATTTTTGTTTCTGCTCGGGTTGCTATATTTCTAATGAAGAGGTTGTTTTCTCTTGCAAAAGCCACATTTAATCCATCTGGAGAAACAGTAGCAAACTGTTGTTTGCCATAATCAGATAGGTTTTGCAGCGTTTTAGTGCTTCTGTTGTAGATATAACAAAGTGATTTGGTAGAACGGCGATAGATTCTTTCTGTGGCGTTAGTAATGATAATATACTTTTCGTCATCGCTGAAATAATAATCTTCTAATTTAATTTGTACGATTTCGTTGGGTAGTTTTATTTGCAAATCGGCTTCGCTAACAATAGTATCTGTTACTTTTCCAGTAGCATAACTATAAGCCAATATATAATTTTGTTTTGTGTTAGGATCGGTATAAAAGCTGCTGTATCTTTTCCCGTCTTTCATGCTTTGCAGTCCATTGATGCTTTTTGCAGCAAAGTAATTTTTAGCCCAAATGTCTTCGTTACTAAGTGTTTTTTTAGGGCTGTTTTCTTGTGCATGAAGTATAATACTCCAACCTACTATTATGCCTAACAAAGCAAATCTTTTCATTTTTATTTCTCTAAAGGGTTGTTAAATTTTGCATCTTCCATAGACGCTTCGTTTCTTAAATCTATTTTCTCCATCAATATCCATTTACCTCTTCTGTATTTTAAACCATCGTACGAAAGGTCGGGTCCGTATACTTCAAAGTTGCCTTCGCTACGGGCGTTTGGTGCGGCTAAATGATCATATACAATCCATTTTTTATCACTTAAATAACGGAGCATCATCACCGCTTGCGAAGTATATTCAAACACCATGCGGTGCTGCGTTTTGTCTTTTAATTTTATGATATCGTCTCCAAAAACAGGACTACCATTTTTTGCAAAACTCAACACATCGATTACTTTTTGTTGGCTATTTTGGTTATGTCCTTTCCATCCTAAAAGCACATATTTTTTATTTTTACTGAACCATCTTTTAGGTGCAATAATGGTATAATAATGAGCGCCATACCAGCTATCATTGGTTAAAGCAGTGTCTTGCGGATTTTGAATAAATGCCGAATTATCAAACAAGGGGTAAAGCGATAATTTATTTGGATCGTTTTTTTGAATGGCCCCATAATAACGGTAATGGCCATCGTCTGTTCTTAAATGCCAGGTGAATATTCTGAATTGATTATCGGGTGATCTCATAATGGAGATAGACACCACAGAATCAAACGGAAAGGCAAATGAGTTTGGGAGTTTTAAGGCCGATACTAAAGTTTTGATAAATATAAAAGTGCAATTCCTTCTGATTAATTCATCTTGGTTATTGACAATTTTATAAGACAAACTTTTTAAAGAGTCTTGTAAGGTGTAAAATTGCGGATCAAACTTTTGTTTTTCTTGGGCTTCACTTTGTTGAAAAATGAAGAGCAAACAGATGGCTAGCAATAACTTTTTCATCGATTTATAAATTTATTTAAATATAAAAAATAAAAAAAGGCATACCAAGCGATATGCCTTTTTTAGCTATTTTTAAAATGTTAGCTTAAGCGTTCAATCACAATGGCCGAAGCACCGCCGCCGCCATTACAAATTGCCGCAACGCCAATTTTACCATTGTTTTGTTTTAATACAGAAAGTAAAGTGACAATAATTCTACATCCCGAACTACCCAGTGGATGCCCTAAAGCAACTGCACCGCCGTTTACATTTACTTTGGTAGCATCTAGTTTTAAAGCTTGGTTGTTAGCTAAAGCAACTACAGAAAAGGCTTCATTAATTTCGTAAAAATCTACTTGATCTGCAGTGATACCAGCATGAGCCAAGGCTCTAGGGATAGCTTTAGCAGGTGCGGTAGTAAACCATTCTGGCGCTTGTTGCGCATCTGCATAACCTCTTATAATGGCCAATGGTTTTAAACCTAATGCCAATGCTTTTTCTTCCGACATTAACACCATTGCAGATGCACCATCGTTTAAGGTAGATGCATTTGCGGCGGTTACTGTACCATCTTTTTTAAATACGGGTTTTAATCCAGGAATTTTATCAAATTTTACTGCTTTAAATTCTTCGTCTTCTGCTACAATCGTAACTGCTCCTGCACGTCCTGGAATTTCGACCGCAACAATTTCTTCTTGGAATAATCCTTTTTCGAATGCAGCTTGTGCTCTATGGTAACTTTCAATGGCAAAAGCGTCTTGATCTTCTCTGCTAATATTACAGCTGCTCGCACATAATTCGGCTGCATTGCCCATGTGGTAATCGTTGTATACATCCCACAAACCATCTTTAATTAAACCATCGGTCACTTGTTGATGGCCTAATTTATAACCTTGTCTGGCTTTGTCTAAATAAAAAGGCACATTACTCATGCTCTCCATTCCACCAGCAACTACCACCTCGTTAATACCCATGGCAATGCTTTGGGCTGCAAGCATCACCGCTTTGGTTCCAGATGCGCAAACTTTGTTAATCGTGGTACTTGGAATATCTAATAAGCCAGCAAATTTGGCTGCTTGTGTAGCAGGTGCTTGGCCTAAATTCGCAGAAAGCACATTGCCCATATATATTTCTTGTACTTGTTCATTTGCTATTCCAGCTCGCTTAACCGCTTCTTTGATCGCAATTGCGCCTAATTGAGTGGCCGAAACAGCACTTAAAGATCCTCCAAAACTACCCATTGGGGTACGAGTGGCAGATACAATGACAACATTTTTCATAGGTTTAGATTTTTAACAAATTTAAGAATTTAATTCATTGAGCTAAACGAAATTCTTTATTTTATTCAGTAAAAACTATGTTTTTTCTTAATTTCACGGCACATGACTCCATCTAATAAAAACTACTTCAGGAGCATAGTCTTCACTAAATACACTTTAGTGGTGCTATGCGTAGCCATCATTGTTTCCGTTTTGCCTAAAGGCAGAACATTTAAATACGAATTTGATAAAGGTAAACCTTGGATGCATCAAAATTTAAATGCACCATTTGATTTTGCCATCGAAAAATCTAAGGAAGAAATTGACTTGGAGAAAAATAAAATTAATAAAAACGCACTCCCTTACTTTCAATTAGATCAAACATTAAGTCAAGAAATAAAAACGCAATTTGAAAGAGAATTTTATATACTATGGAAACAAAAGTATTTAAATGAAAATAAACAAAGTAAAAATAAATACCTCGCCCTTGTTAAAGAAAAACTGTCTGTTGTTTTAGCCATTGGTATTATGGCTAATGAGCATGCCAGTATTAAAAAAAGCAATGCCAATGAATTTTATTTGTTAAACGGTAACCAAGCGAGCCTTTCAGAACCTAGCTCGCATTATACCATAGCCAATGCCTATCAAATATTACATCAACAATTAAGCGTAATTAAACCTTCAGATACCGCAATTGTATTTTCTGCTTTGCAAAATGCTTTATCCGAAAATTTAATTTATGACGAAATTTTAAGCACTAAAATAAATAATGATGCCCTAATTAATATTAGCACCTACGAAGGGATGGTTGGCCAAGGCGATTTAATTATTGAAAATGGCACCATGGTTGACGAAGCAAAATTTAAGGTGCTCGAATCTTTGAAAAATGAATATGATAGGCGATTAGGAGTATTAGGTAATAAATATTTAGTGGTATTGGGTCAAACACTGCTCGTATCCTTAATTATCACCTTATTGATGGTATTCTTGTCTATGTTTAGAAAAGACATTTATGCCGATTTGCGTAAAATGTTTTTAATTCTAAGTATTGTAACCGGCATGCTGCTGGTGTTGTCTTGGGCTTTGAGGTTAAATTTACCTTCTTTATATTTTATCCCTTATTGTATTGTGCCCATTATTATTAGGGTGATATTTGACACCCGATTGGCCTTATATATTCATTTATTAGTGGTGGTTTTGGCTGGATTTTTTGTGCCCAACGGATACGAATTTATTTTCTTACAATTAACCGCCGGAATGGTAGCCATTAATAGTATTAAAAATTTACTCAGACGCTCTCAGTTTTTAATTTCTGCTATTTTAATTTATGCAACCTATGTGATAGGCTACATAGGTATTTCTATTATTCATGAAGGTTCGTTTATTCCAATTAATTGGGATCATTTATTGTGGTTTTTGGTAAGTGTGATTTTATCTTTAGTGGCTTATCCTGTAATTTATGCCTTCGAAAAATTATTTGGAATTACTACAGAAGTCACCTTAATGGAGTATACCAATATCAATAATAAATTATTGAGAGATCTGTCGTATAAAGCACCTGGTACTTTTCAGCATTCTTTACAAGTAGCTAATTTAGCCGAAGCCGCTATTTTTAAGATTGGCGGAAATGCCCTATTAGTAAGGGCCGGAGCGCTTTACCACGATATTGGAAAAATGGAAACGCCCGAATATTTTATTGAAAATCAACAGCGTGGCATCAATCCACACGACGACTTGGCATACGAAGAGAGCGCGAAAATTATTATTCGACATGTTTATGCAGGCATAGAAATTGCCACTAAAAATAGGCTACCATCCGAGATCATCGATTTTATTCGCACACACCATGGTAATACCAGGGTCGATTATTTTTATCAATCTTTCTTAAAAAACTATCCCGAAAAATCAATCAACGAAAATGTTTTTCGTTATCCTGGGCCTATTCCTTTTGCAAAAGAACAAGCGGTGTTAATGCTTGCTGACAGTGTAGAAGCGGCTTCTAGGAGTTTAAAAGAACCCTCGGAGCAAACGATTAGCGAACTGGTAGAAAGAATAATTGAATACAAAATCAATCAACAGCAATTCATTAATAGCGATATTTCTTTTAAAGAAATTTATATCATTAAGCAATTGTTTAAAGAAATGTTGATGAGTATGTACCACATAAGAATGGGATACCAAATAGAAAACAGTTAATTGGTTGTTTCTGTTTTTAGTCTATTGCCTTTTTTAGGTGCTGGTAAATTTCGTTTGATAATATTAATGCTGGCATTTAATTCAAAACCGATGAGTAAAATCATAGAGTTTAAATAGAGCCAAATCATAATCACAATAAGGGTTCCAATAGAACCGTACAACTTATTATAGCTACTAAAATTGTTGACATAATAGGCAAAGCCTAAAGAAGTAATAATTGATAATAAGGTAGCCAATGTCGAACCAGCCGAAACAAATTTAAATTTTTTCGTTGTTGCGGGTCCAAAATAATATAAGGAAGAAATAATACAAAAAAACAAAGCAATAATGGTAATCCAATTAGTACCTAAAATAGCATAATAGGCTAATGGTCCTTTAATAATTCCCATTAATTTTAATTTCCTTAATATACTTTCGCCTGTAATAATTAAAGCAACACCAGCGACCAATAATAAGGATAAGCCCATGGTTAAATAAGTAGCTACCAGCCTTTGTTTCCAGGGCTTTCGGGTTTCTAAAATTAATGATGCTTTATTGAAATTACGCATCAAAGCCATTACGCCATTGGTTGCAAAAAACAAGGCAGTAAGAAATCCAAAAGACAATAAACTGCCGTTTTGATTTTCAATAATATCGGTAATAGTAGATTGAATGGCAAGGAATGCATCTTTGGGTAGTACTTGTACGAGAATACTAAAAAGTTCGCCTTTAAAGTTTTTGACAGGGATGTAGGGGATAAGCGTAAATAAAAATATGGTAGCCGGAAATATGGCTAATAAAAAACTATAAGCTAAAGAAGATGATTTTGCATTTAATTGTTCTTTGCGTATTTCTTTGAAAAAAAATTCTAAAACAGTAAAAAGTGGTAAGCCGTCAAAGCCAATAGGAATTATCCTTTGACTCCATTCAACTAATTGTTGAAACCAATTAAAACGAAGTAAAAATCGGTATAGCCAGCTCATTTTTAAATGGTAAAGTTTTCTTTAATTTTAGATAATAAAATTTCGGGGCAATTACATGGGCGCATACTTTCCATATTTACAAATACCAAAGTTGTTTCGCCTAGGTGAATTAATATGCCGGCTTCATTGGTAATTTCATAATTAAATAAAATGCGTGTTTGCGGAATTTCCTTAATAATTACTTTAATAGTCAATAAATCATCGTAGTAGGCGGGTTTAATATATTTACTTTTCAATTCTAAAACCGGCATCATAATGCCCGATTCCTCCATCGCTTTATAACTTAGGCCAATGCTACGGAGCATATCAACCCTAGCCACTTCAAAATAGGAAGCATAGTTGCCATAATAAACAAAAGCCATTTGGTCTGTTTCGGCATATCTTACCCTTAGTTTAGTTTCAAAAGTATACATCTATTTTTTTATTCCCCTATTGTTTAACGCTTGTTGAAATTTTTTGGCATTCATTTGGTGTTCGGTTACATTGCTTGCAAAATTATGTAATCCCGAAAAATCTTCTTTTGCACAAAAATAAATATAATTATGTTTTTCGAAATGCAATACAGCATCTATAGCCGCTACAGAAGGCATACAGATGGGTCCTGGAGGCAATCCATTATATTTGTAAGTATTATATGGAGAGTCTTTTTGCAATAATTTATATAAAACTCTTTTTACCGTAAAATCGCCATTGGCATAAATAACGGTTGGGTCTGCTTCTAATTTGATGCCTCTATTTAAACGATTCATATACACGCCGGCAATTCTTACCATCTCTCTGTTGAGGAGGGCTTCTTGATCGACAATAGAGGCTAGGATACTTGCTTGCACTGGGCTTAGTCCAATTGCTTTTGCTTGAGCTAATCTTTCGGTATGCCAAAATTTAACATATTCTTTTTGCATTCTTTCAAAGAATTTTTCTTTCGAAGTATTCCAATACATTTCGTAGGTATTTGGAATAAACATGCAAAAAATTGTTTCTTCATCAAAGCCATATTGTCTTACTAAATCTATGCTATCTAGCATATTTAAAAATGCTAAGGAATCTATCTCAAAATTCTTACCGATGTAGCCTGCAAAGTCTGTTTTTAAACGAATGTTTTGAAAGGTTAATTTAATAGGCTCTTGCTTGCCAGAACGAAGCAATCTTACTAATTCAATATTGCTCAAACCTTTTGTAATCTTGTATTTGCCAGGTTTGATATTTTTAAAATTCATTTTGCTAGCAACCCATTTAAATGATTCGGTATTATTTAAAATATGTTGCGCTTTAATAATGGCAACAACATCATCTAAATTACTACCAGTAGGGATGTATAAATAACCTTGATCGAATTGCTTGTTCGTATTACTTCGAAATAATTTTAATGAAAAATTAGTAGCGGTACCGAGTAATAAAACCAAGCAGACAATTAAAATGATATAGATTCTTTTTTTGTTCATTCTCCTTATTTATGCTGCGCAACTTCCTTCATCGCTTGTTTGATTAATTCGTTATTAGGATTGTTTTTAATGATTCTTTTCATTAAAACAATGGCCTCGGTCTTTTTATTCATATTAACGAGCAATGCCGATTTATTAATTAAGGCCTGTTCGTAATCGGGGTCTAGGGCTATCGCTTGGTTATACAATTCCATTGCTTTATTAAAATTGCTATTTAAGGCATAAATGTAGCCCATATTTGACAAAGCAGGTGCAAACTTAGGGTTTTCTTGTATAATAAACTCAAAGCACTTCTTAGCTTCTATTTGATTGCCCATTTGTAAGGCGGTACTGCCTAATTTATTTTGAAATTCTAAGTAATAGGGGCCTGCTTGACAAGCTAATCTGTAAAATATAATGGCCTTTGCCCGATCGCCTAAATTACTATAGGCTTCGCCAATTCTATATAATGTCCAAGGATCTTTACTATACGTTACTTGATTTTTTTCTGCTAATTGTACCAAAGCCTTAAAGTCTTGTTTTAAAAAGGCTAATCTAACGAGGTTGTTAAATAAGTGTCTTTCGGAATAATTCCCTTTTTTAGCAAAGTAAAAACTAGCCGAGTCGAGATAAGATTTATTATTTTTAAATTTTTCGAAATAATTTAAATAACCTTCTGCAATGGTATGCGCATTTGGCTTTGGGTTATTGATTGCAGCTAATCCAATAAATTCTTTGATCTGTTTTACCGCGTTTTGTTTAATGGGTATTTGTATGCGATGGTCATGAACAGTTACATGTGGAATGTCTTCAGTACCAGATTTGGGCATATGGCAACTCCAACAATTATCCTCGTTTGTTTTTCTGATACTCAATTTCTCTGAACATAGCGGCAGGCTTGCATATTTTTGATTGCCATGACAACTTTTGCAGGCATTATTAAATTGGGTATTAGCCGTATTTTTAATGCTGACATGTGGATTGTGACAACTGATACAGGTCAACGAGCTCACATTGTTATTGCTCAATTTGCTATTGCTGTATTTCTTAGTATCGGTATTGATTTTTAATCGGGTACTTTCTACAAAACACTTACTTTGTTTTAATCGATCGGCATGCGATGCCATGATAAAACTTTGTTGGTCGCCTTTGTATCTTGGTAGAAAAACATTGATATAGTCGGAGAGTTTTTGTCCGGGTTTAAAATCGAAAAAAGATTTACCTTCTGCTAATACTGCATCGCCTTGTAAATGGCAACGCTGACAAACATCTACTTGTAAATCGTAAGGTAATTTTTTAGGGTTGACAATGGTATAATCAATCATGGTAGCCGTATCGACCAAATGACCCAATTGTTTTTCTCTTACATGGATGCTACCTGGCCCGTGGCACCTTTCGCAATCAATACCCTGGGGTATAGAAACGAACTTATTTTTAGAACCGGGCATAATATTAGGATAAGCATTATGACAGCTCATGCATTCTAATTCGATGGTTCTACTGAAGCGCGAATTGTGTTTGTTTTCAAAACCAGGCGGCAAATCCCATTGTCCTTTTTGGGTATAAAAGGTGAGGGGCATTTGAAAAATATAGCCGTTAATTTGAGACAAATGCGAATTGGTATGCATGCCCGAACCAATGATATAGTTTACTTTTTCGAGCCTTTTATGTACGGTATCTTTTCCAGCTAATCTATATTCAAGAATAAATATTTCCTTATTTTTTAAAATGGGTTGATAATAAAAGTCAAGGAACTTATCGTATACAATGGCATGTGCATTAAATTTTGCAGCTGTTTTTTGTTCGTTAGCCATGTCAAAACTTTGGCCCATTCCTGTATGGATAAATGTCTCATGAATATTGCTGTGACAGCCTTTGCAGGTATTCATACCTACATATTTTACAGAATCTGCATGGTTTAAATATACACTGGTATTTTGATTGGTATTACTGTTGGAACTACAATTTATTTCCAGCATGAATACAACCAATGCCATAAATAATGGAATAAGCTTATTCATTTTTATAATATTTTAAACTGATGCATTGGCTAGCGTTCTTAGCTTGCAAGCGAATAAAATAAATACCATTTGGTGCAGATAAAAGTTGTATGCCCTTGTTATTTTTTTCAAAAGCAATGTTGCTGCCCATTAAATTTTTTACCGTAATGTCGTAATCTGCTAGGCTATGCAAGCCCAAATCGGCTATTTGTAGGTCGCCATTTCCTGGATTTGGAAATAAGCGAAAAGCAGTTTGATGATTGGCTTGTTGCGCAATGCCTGTGCCTTTAATTGCATCAGAAAAAACGGGTCTAATCATGACCGAACCCTTGATAGCGCTCTGTTGCCAGCCTACCGAGGTTACCTTATAAAACATTTGGTCATTATTGACATAATTTCTATCTAAACCCACATTCATCAAGTAATTACTACTTTGAATCCATCCCACATAAAATTCGCCAGAAACAATAAGGGTAGAATCTAATTCATAATTTACAAAATCATTAATACCAATTTCTTGTTTGGTATTCAAAGATGTTTTTTGATAAAGAATGACTTCGGGTACTAAACTTTTCCAAATGGTAAGGGTAAATAAATTTTGATGATTGTCTATTTCTTTTTGCGTAAAAAAGAAAGCAATGTCGGTTAATGTATCTGCAACCAGCGCATTAAAATGCATGGCAAATCGACCATCCGAAGAAGGCGTAATGCCATAGCCATTTTCGGCTGTACCATCGTCGTAGGCAAAGTAATCGCTAAAGATTTGTTCGTGCACTAAGGTGTCATTTTGTTTGATAAAATCACCGCCTGTGCTACAGGTATACCTGGTTTTTAAAACAAATGGTTTGTTTTGTGTAGGAATAATAATTTTATTTGAACTAATACTGTCGGTAGTATGTTCGCCTAATAAATCAAAACCTCGGGTTGCAGAATCTATTTTTTGATTATTATTTTTAAAGCGAGCAGTATATGTAAAGCTGGCACTTTTAGTATTCACGAAATTATTTCTAATCGAAACAAAATGATTTTCTGCTAACATCGATTCGTTATATTGATTAAAAGGCACAGCAGAATAGGGTTTGAGCAGCGAAGTAGCATTCCCAGTTATGGAAACATCGTTTTGAATGGTATCATTAACCGAACTATTGATCGTTATTTTCACATAATCTAGGTTCCAATGGTCGTCTCCTCCAAATTGGGAGCCCTTATTTTTAAATCTAAATTGAAAACCTTTATATAAATATTTGCTTTCTGTAATAGGAATAGAAATTAATTGAAAAGGCTTAGAAGTACTGCCTGCAAAGCGTTTTACTTGTTCCCATTTTTGAGTGATTCCGTTTTTAAACTCTAAAAGTAAAGAGTCTTTTACCGCAGGATTTCTGCCATTGCCTTGGGGTTGAATATAAAATCTTAAATAAATAGAGTCGGCGGCATTGTAATTTAAATTAATGGCTTGCGAAGTAAGCGTATCGCAAATTCCATAACTCCCGCTTAAGGTAGTATAGGGTTGTCCATCTTTATTAAAACCATCGAAGGTTGCAACGCCTTTAGAAATGGCATCTTGGCCAAATGAGTTATTGATAAAGACAAAACTATCTGTCCAATATTTTGTACTTGGATAAATTTTATCGTAAGAAAAATCATCAAAATAGGGGAGGTTGAGCGTATCTGTTTTTGCTTTACTTTTTTGCTGTAGTGATTGGTATTGCGCTTTTAAAATAGGATTGTATGTGAGAGGTGTCACTACCTCTTGCGCAAATAAGCAAGATGGAAAAAGTACGATAGCGAATAACAGTTTTTGAAACATGTTGAATTTTAAAATTTAAAAGCGTCGGTTAATCTTCTTTAACATAAATATCGATGGCGCTACCTTGTCCAATTTTGTTGATAGCGGTATCGGTACTAAACGCTGGACTTTGCTTATATATTTTAGTATTAAAGGTGTCGGTACTATTGCCTTCAAAGATAATTGTCCCTAATCTTAATTTAGAAGCGTTGAGTACAAATTGGGCTTCTTCAAAATTTAGACCTGTTAAATTAGGAATGTCCACTTTCACATTGCCATATCCGTCGCCTACTAAAAGGTCTAGTGTAGCGCCTTTTCGAATCGCAAAACCTTTTTGAACGGTTTTACCATTATATACAAGTCCTAAAACAGCATTTTGTGCTAAATCGGGCTTGTAAATTAATTGTCCAATCTTTATGCCATAACTTTCTAAAATAGAAGTGGCTTCTCTTAAAGAAACATCAATTAAGTCTGGTAATTTTACAATGGGCGGGGTATTAGAAACAACCGTTAAATAAATGGTTCTGTTTTCTTTTACCGCTGCACCAGGTTCGGGCTCTTGTTCGTAAACCGTTCCGGCAGGTGCTAAACTGGTATAAATGGAATCGATGCTGTATTTAAAGTTTTGTTCGTCTAATAAATCGGTGGCATCCGAAAGTTCAAGGCCTTTTAATACCGGAACTGGTACACTTTGACCATGTTTTGTATAAAAGGCTACCCATTTATACGCACCAAATAGCGTGATCACTAAAGCTACCACAATGAGGAGCATTTGCTTACGAAAAGCTTTAGTCTGTAGGTATTGTATAATTTTCATTGGATGTTCAAACTTAAGCTAAAATTCAAGAATTAGAAAATCATTTTACCCACTTATTATATTAAATCAGCATTTTTTTACAAATTTGATTTATAATTAGAATTGTTGATTGATAACCGCGCATAGAAAAACCAATATGAAGAAAAAAATAGCATTGTTAGCAGGAGGTTATACCGGCGAATCTGTTGTGTCTATGAAGAGTGCCGCAATGGTTGCTAATAGCTTAGATAGGAATGTATACGAGGTTTATCAAATACTTATTAATAAAGAAAAGTGGGTTTATATCGATGAGCAAAAACAAGAATTTACCATCGATAAAAACGATTTTAAAGTGATAGTTCATGGACAAAGACTTCAATTTGATGTAGCCTTTATTTGTATTCATGGTAGCCCTGGCGAAGACGGCAAATTACAAGGTTATTTAGATATGATCGGTTTGCCCTATACAACATGCGACGCAATTACTTCTGCCATAACAATGAATAAGGCCTATACTAAAAGTGTAATTGCCGATTTAGCCAATGTATCGGTTGCCAAATCGATGCAAGTTTTTGCCAACCGAACGGTAAGCGAAGAAAGCATTTTATCAAATTTGACATTGCCTTTATTTGTTAAGCCAAATTTTGGAGGAAGCAGCATTGGCATGAGTCGCGTGAATACGCCGACTGAATTGGGACCGGCCTTACATAAAGCATTTAAAGAAGACGATCAATTAATCATCGAAGAGTTTATTAGCGGTCGAGAATTTACGATAGGGGTTGTGCGAATAGATGGAAAAATTTGGGTGCTTCCGGCTACAGAAGTAATATCTTCTAAAGAGTTTTTTGATTTTGAAGCCAAATACACCACAGGCTTAAGCGAAGAAATTACCCCTGGTAGAATGTCGGATGCCGAAATGGCCAAAGTGCAAGAAATGGCTGCTGCCATTTATGAAAGGCTTAATTGTGCTGGCGTGGTTCGAATCGATTATATCATTAACGAAACAGGGCTGATTTATGTATTAGAGATTAATACCGTGCCAGGGCAGTCTGAAAATAGCATTATTCCACAACAAGTGCGCGCAACAGGCATGGATATGACTACTTTTTACGGTTTATTGGTTACAGAAGCCCTTAAATAGTATAATGCTCGATGATCCAATCGGGAATTGTTTCGGCTCTTCCTGTGTTTACATTCACCATCGTATATTCAAACTCGCCATCAGCGCATAATTTGCCTGTTTTTTTATTGGTAATTTCGAATCCAACCGTACAGCCCTTTATCGCTAAATCGGTAATTCCTGTTTTTACAATAAAATGATCGCCTAAGCCTAAGGGCCTTTTATAGTTTACAAGGGCTTTAGTAATTACCCATCCAAAACCAAGCGAAAGAAACTGCTGCATTGGGAAACGATAGTTATGCTCCATTTGCTCGTACCTAGCCGCTAAAACATAGTCAAAGTAGCGACTATTGTGCACATGTTGATTCATGTCTATATCGTCTGGCCTAACCTGTAGTTCTGTTTCAAATTTGCTATATTTCATGGCTTAATTTTTTACATAGATGAGCAATATTTTGCTAATTATCAACAAATAAATACTTAATATTTCATTTCAAGCAAAACTTGAGGTAATAATTAATATTAAATTTATATAATGTTAATAATAAGGTTATTATAATTATATATATAAAGTATAGCTTTATATAATATAGGGAATTGGATCGCCAGCTTAAGCGTAATATTTTGGCTCCAAAAAAAATATTTTAGCTTAGAAATCGGCTTAAATGATTGATAAATAAACTTTATCGTTTTTTTTTGAAATTATCTCTCGAGCCGGCTTGTCAAATTCCAAATTTTCCTGTATTTTTGTTGTCTAATTAAATCAATTGTTTAACCGCTAAAATATAATTCAAGAAATGTATTTAAGTACTGAAAAGAAGAAAGAAATCTTCGGGTCATTCGGAAAGAGTGAAGCTGATACAGGATCAGCAGAAGGGCAAATTGCCTTATTTACACACAGAATCAGTCATTTGACTGGTCATTTGAAGAAAAATCGTAAGGACTTTTCTACACAATTATCACTTACTAAATTAGTAGGTAAGCGCAGGGCTTTATTAAACTACTTAATGAAGAAAGACGTTTTGCGTTACCGTGCCATTGTGAAGAAATTAGAATTAAGAAAATAATTTTTCATGTTTTATGTTTTAAGAGCCGTCTCTGGATTTTTCCAGAACGGCTTTTTTCGTTTCTAATTGCCTCTATCATTGAGTGGTATTATCATTTTATTATGTACCTTTGCTCCGTTTAAAAATAATATATATATGTCGAAAATTGGAATTACCCATGAGTTTGAAATGGGAGATGGAAAAAAGATTTCCATCGAAACAGGAAAATTAGCTAAACAAGCCGATGGATCTGTTGTTGTAAAAATGGGAGATACGATGCTCCTAGCTACGGTTGTTTCTTCACAAGATGCAAAAGAAGGTTCAGATTTCTTGCCTTTATCAGTAGATTACCAAGAAAAATATGCTTCAACAGGTAGAATCCCTGGAGGCTTTCTAAAAAGAGAATCAAGATTGTCAGATTACGAAATTTTAATCAGTAGATTAATTGACCGTGCCCTTAGACCTATGTTCCCAGAAGATTACCACGCCGATACGCAAGTAATGGTTTCATTAATTTCTGCGGATAAAAATATCATGCCAGATGCATTAGCGGCTTTAGCTGCATCAGCAGCCTTAACCATTAGTGATATTCCTTTTAATGGTCCAATCTCAGAAGTGAGAGTGGCAAGAATTGACGGTAAATTAATTGTCAATCCATTAATTTCTGAATTAGCCAATGCAGATATCGAATTAATTGTAGCAGGTAATGCGCAAGATATTTGTATGGTGGAAGGTGAAATGAATGAAGTGTCGGAAGATGAAATGGCGGAAGCTATTCGTTTTGCTCACGCAGCTATTAAATTACAAGTGCAAGCGCAATTAGATTTATTAGCTAAAGTGGGTGCAAAAACAAAAAGAACTTACAAGCACGAACCAGAAGCAAACCCAGCTTTAGAAAGTCAAATTAAGGCTTTTGCTTACGATAGAATTTATGCAGTTGCTAAATCTGCTTTAGGTAAAGACGAGCGTTCGGTTGCTTTCAAAGCAATTCGTAAAGAGTTTGAAGCGACCGTTGCAGAGCAAATGAGCGATTCGAGTTATGTTTATTTATTGAAAAAATACTACCACGATATCGAAAAAGAAGCGATTCGTGCGATGATCTTAAATGATGCAATTCGTTTAGACGGTAGAACAAACAAACAAATTCGTCCAATTTGGTCTGAAGTTGGTTATTTACCATCAGCTCATGGTTCGGCAGTATTTACCAGAGGCGAAACACAATCATTAACATCGGTAACCTTAGGGGCAAAAACAGACGAACAAATGATTGATGGTGCGATGTTCTTTGGATATAACAAATTTATGTTGCATTATAATTTCCCAGGTTTTTCTACTGGTGAAGTTCGTCCAAATCGTGGTCCGGGTAGAAGAGAAGTTGGACATGGTAATTTAGCGATGCGTTCGTTAAAGAAAGTATTACCAGGTGACGACATCAATCCATATGTAATTCGTATTGTTTCTGATATTTTAGAATCTAATGGTTCTTCCTCAATGGCTACCGTTTGTGCGGGTACATTGGCTTTGATGGATGCCGGTGTGCAAATTAAAGCACCTGTTTCTGGTATCGCCATGGGATTAATTTCAGATCCTATCACTAAAAAATATGCGATTCTTTCAGATATCTTAGGAGATGAAGATCATTTAGGTGATATGGACTTTAAAGTAACGGGTACTACTAAAGGTATTACGGCTTGTCAAATGGATTTAAAAATTGATGGTCTTTCATACGATATGTTAGCCGAAGCTTTGAATCAAGCAAAAGAAGGCCGTGCGCATATCTTAGGCGAAATGATGAAAACCTTAGAAAGCCCTCGCGAAGATTATAAATCACATGCACCTCGTATTGTGCAAATGAGAATTGCGAAAGAATTCATTGGTGCCATTATCGGACCTGGAGGAAAAATCATTCAAGAAATGCAACGCGAAAGTGGTGCAACCATTAGCATCGAAGAAAAAGACAACATGGGTATCGTGCAAATTTACGCCGATAACAAAGATGCTATTGATGCAGTTTACAATAAAATTAAAGGAATTACCGCAACTGCCGAAGTTGGCGAAATTTACGAAGGTAAAGTAAAATCAATTATGCCATTTGGTGCATTTGTTGAAATTATGCCAGGTAAAGATGGTTTATTGCATATTTCTGAGATCGATTGGCAACGCTACGAATCAATGGATGGTGTACTTACCGAAGGTCAAATAGTTAAAGTTAAGTTAATTGACATCGATAAGAAAACAGGTAAGATGAAACTTTCTAGAAAAGTTTTAATCCCTAAACCAGAAAAAACAGAAGATCCAAAATCTGAATAATTTTTCAATCAAAAAAAATCCCCGTTAAATTTTAACGGGGATTTTTTTTACTTTTTTTATTTCTTTTCGGGTCTTACATATAAGTTGTAACTACCGCTTACTTTTACATTTACAAATTCAGCAATTTTTTCTGTAACCACACTTGGTATTTGAATGTTATGGTCTTTACAAGCCACATCAAATTGACTAGCCACAGATATCACACCAGATTTAATACTGATGGTTCCAGGAATCGTTCTGTCTTTGTCGACCCCATGCATATTGAGTTTGCCTGTTACTGTTACATTGTAGGTACCCTCTTTTTTCCAATCAATGCTTTCATTTATTTTTCCTATAAATTTAGCATCTGGAAATTTATCACTTTCGATATAATTCTCATTAAAATGTTCTTGCATTAAAGAGCTTTTAAACGTGAACGATTTAACTTGCATCATAAATAAGATATCGTTTTTAGCCGTGGTAATAATAGAGGTGGCATTGGCTGTTTTTGCCTCAATGTCTTCCATTGGGGTAGAAGAAAAAAAACGAACATTCATGGCCTTAGATTGATAAACTTCTTGCGCAAAAGTTTGTATTCCAATGAAAGCAAAACTTAATAATAGCGTTAATTTCTTCATAATGTTACAGATTTAGTTGTTTTAGATAGCCAATATAGCAAAATTCGCAAAGTTTTTTTCTTACTTTTACCTAAGAAAACATCTCAAAATGAAACACCTCATCGCACCTTCTATTTTATCGGCAGATTTTGCAAACTTACAATCCGATATCGAAATGATTAATCAATCGGAAGCAGATTGGTTCCATGTTGATGTTATGGATGGGGTATTTGTACCAAATATTTCTTTTGGATTTCCAGTTATTACCGCAATTAAACACCATGCAAAAAAACCTTTAGATGTGCATTTAATGATTGTAGATCCTGATAGGTATTTACAACAATTTAAAGATGCTGGAGCCGCTATATTAACGGTTCATTTCGAAGCTTGTACGCATTTACATAGAACCATTGCAGCCATTCACGAATTAGGAATGAAAGCCGGTGTAGCAATTAATCCGCATACTCCAATTTCTGTATTAGAAGATATCCTTCCTCAAATAGATTTAGTATGTATTATGAGTGTAAATCCTGGCTTTGGAGGTCAAAAGTTTATCGAAAACACTTATCAAAAAATTACTAAACTCAGAACTTTAGCTAAACAATTAAATACCGAAGTGCTCATAGAAATTGACGGCGGAGTTGGGCATCAGAATGCCTTGGCATTGATTAAAGCGGGCGCAGATGTATTAGTTGCAGGAAATGCCGTATTTGGCGCACAAAATCCAATGGAGATGATATCAGAATTGAAAAAAATTCGTTAAGTATTTCATGTTTCGAAAACTCCCCTTAGTATTGTTATTTGTTTGCCTCGCCAATTTGGGGTTTTCGCAACGCAGTGCTAATTTATTTGGAACCATTACCGATGAAAAAGGCAAAACCATGCCGCTAGTGAATATTTCAATAGTCGGAACTAATATTGGCACCCAAACCAACGATTTTGGGCATTACGAACTAAAAGTGCCAGCCGATTCCGCATTTACTTTACAGTTTAATTCTCTAGGATACGAATCACATAAAATTGAATTAAAGTTAAAACCTGCTCAACAAAAAAAAATCAGTCATCAATTTACACAATCTAGTTTTGCCATTAAACAAGTAGTAGTCAATAGTGATATAGATAGGCGAGCTGGAATTTCGAAAATAGATGCCAAATTGCTTTCTAGTTTACCATCTGCATCTGGAAATTTTGAAGCCATTTTAAAAACATTACCTGGTGTGCAATCCAATAATGAATTGAGTTCGCAGTATAATGTGAGGGGTGGAAATTTCGATGAAAATTTAGTGTATGTAAATGATGTGGAAATTTATCGCCCATTCTTAGTTCGCTCAGGCCAACAAGAAGGACTGAGTTTCATCAATTCAGACATGGTTAAATCGGTGAGTTTTTCGGCCGGTGGATTTGATGCTAAATACGGAGATAAATTATCTTCTGTATTAGATATAACTTATAAAAAACCTGTTGCTTTTGCAGGTAGTGTTTCGGCTGGCTTATTGAATCAATCCATTAACTTAGAAGGAACCAATCGCAATCGTCGCTTATCTTATTTGTTAGGTTACCGAAAAAAATCAACCAAATATGTATTGGGTTCTTTAGATATAGATGGCGATTACCAGCCTAATTTCTCCGACCTGCAAACCTATATAAACTATAGCCTTTCGACCGATTGGGAGCTCTCTTTTATGGGAAATTTCAATAGTAATAATTACATCGTGAAGCCACAAAGTAGAGAAACCACATTTGGTACTTTCAACGAAGTATTGCGTTTGTCTATCTTTTTTCAAGGACAAGAAATTGATCAATACCAAAGTACTTTAGGCGCTTTAACGGCTACTTATAATCCATCCGATTCTTTGAAAATAAAATTCATTGCTACAAAATACAATTCCTTTGAACAAGAAACATTTGATATTGAAGGACAATATATTTTTGATGAAATTGAAAGTAATTTTGGAAAAGAAACCTTTGGACAGGTAAAAGCAAATAGGGGAGTTGGTGCCTACTTAAATCATGCTAGAAATTTTTTGCGTGCAAATGTTCAATCTATTGAAAACAAAGGACGCTACGTGCATAAGGGTAATTTATTATTATGGGGTTTGCGTTTTCAAAACGAGCAAATAAATGACCAATTGAGTGAATGGAATTTAATAGATTCTGCAGGTTATGCACTTTCTAATTCGGCGCAAATGATTGAGTTGAAAGATGTAATTCGCACCAAAATAAAATTAAATACCAATCGCGTCAATGGGTTTATTCAAAATTCATTTTCGTTTAATTCGGATAAAAGTTTACAATTAACAACGGGAATTAGGGCTACCTATTGGGATTATACCAAAGAATTAAATATAAGTCCTAGAATCACCTTGTCATATCATCCAAAATGGAAGCAGGACTGGGTTTTCAGGGCATCTACTGGTTTATATTATCAACCGCCATTTTACCGCGAATTAAGAAATTACGATGGCACTTTATCTACCAATGCAGCAGCACAAAAATCTATTCATTATGTTTTAGCAGCCGATAAACAATTTATTTCTTTTGGTGGTCGAAAGTTTAAGTTTATATCAGAAATGTATTATAAACAAATGGATCAAATTATTCCTTACGAGGTAGACAATGTTCGTATACGATATTATGCAAATGATAAAGCAAAGGCATACGCTAAAGGTATTGATTTTAAAGTGAATGGGGAGTTTGTGAAAGATTTAGAATCGTGGTTTAGTTTGTCTTTTATGAGTACCCAAGAAGATATTTATAACGACAAAATAAATATCAAGGATGTAAGCGGAATAGATTCTGCTATAATTTATCCAGGTTATATTCCAAGGCCAACCGATCAACGATTTAATTTTTCGGTGTTCTTTCAAGATAATTTTAAAAATGATCCAAGTTTTAAAGTTCATTTAAATGTGGTTTTTGGCGCAAGATTACCATTTGGTCCGCCAGATTTTGCGAGATATAAAGACACCTTGCGCATGCCACCTTATTGGAGAGCTGATGTAGGATTTAGTAAAGAATTTGTAAGCAAGAAAAATGGCGGAACCGCGCAAATTGGTCCATTTAAATCACTCATGCTTTATGCCGAAGTATTTAACCTCTTTAAACGCTCCAATACCATATCCTATCTATGGATAAGGGATGTCAATGCACAACAATATGCGGTGCCAAATTACCTTACTTCTAGGCAAATAAACCTGCGTTTAGTGGGTAAATTTTAACACTTGTATAAGAGTTGATAGTTTTTAACTTTGTATGGTATTTTAACCTATAAAAAATGCCACACAAACACAATTTCGGTGCAGGTCCTTGCATCTTACCACAAGAAGTTTTTGAACAAGCAGCACAAGCCGTATTAAGTTGGGGCGACACGGGTTTGTCTATTTTAGAAATCTCGCATCGCACGCCCGAGTTCGAATCGGTTGTTGCAGAATCTGTACAATTGATTAAAGAATTGATGCAGGTTCCCGCTGGATACGAAGTAATTTTTGTACAAGGTGGTGCTAGTTTGCAATTTGGTATGTTGCCCATGAATTTATTAAACGAAGAAGAGTCGGCAGCTTATTTAGATACGGGTGTTTGGGCCAACAAAGCATGGAAAGAAGCTAAGCTTTTTGGAAATGTAAATGTAGTAGCATCTTCTAAAGAGTCTAACTATACCTTCATTCCAAAAGATTATCAAATTCCAACAGACGCAAAATATTTTCATTGCACCTCTAATAATACGATTTACGGTACACAAATGCAATCCTTTCCAAAATCACCTGTTAGCATGGTGTGTGATATGTCGTCTGACATTTTAAGTAGGGAAATTAATGTAGCAGATTTTGATTTAATATATGCTGGAGCACAGAAAAACATTGGTCCTGCAGGGAATACCGTTGTTATTTTAAAATCAGAAATTTTAGGAAAAGTTAACAGAAAAATAACATCGATGCTCGATTATCGCATTCATATTGAAGGCGGATCGATGTATAACACACCACCGGTATTTGCTATTTATGTGGCCATGTTAAATTTACGTTGGTTAAAAAAACAAGGTGGTGTAAAAGAAATGGAAAGAAGAAATGTGGAGAAGGCCAATTTACTTTACTCCGAAATTGATAGAAACCCTATGTTTAAAGGTACTTGCGCAATAGAAGATCGTTCTAAAATGAATATTTGTTTTGTCATGAATGATGCCTCTTTTGAAAAAGAATTTTTACAAATGGCCGAAGCGGTTGGATGTGTTGGTTTAAAAGGACATCGAAGTGTGGGTGGATTTAGGGCATCTATGTATAATGCATTGCCATTAGCAAGCGTTCAAGTTTTAGTAGATACCATGAAAAATTTTGAAGCTTTAAAAAAATAAGAAGATGAAAATATTAGCGAATGATGGGATTGATCCAATTGGCAAAAAAATGCTCGAAGATGCTGGTTTTACAGTAGATACAGAGACAATTCCACAAGATCAATTGCTTTCAAAATTAAATCAATACGATGCCATTACGGTTCGTTCGGCAACCAAAATTCGCAAAGAATTAATTGATGCTTGTCCTCATTTAAAACTAATTGGTAGAGGTGGAGTGGGGATGGATAACATTGATGTGGACTATGCAAAATCTGTTGGAAAAACAGTGATTAATACACCAGCGGCATCTTCTATTTCTGTTGCAGAATTAGTATTTGCTCATTTGTTTTCGGGAGTTCGTTTTTTAGCGCAAGCCAACAGGGCTATGCCTTTGAATGGAGATTCTCAATTCAATGATTTGAAAAAACAATATGCAAAAGGCCTCGAATTAAAAGGTAAAACCATTGGCATTTTAGGTTTTGGTCGCATTGGAAGAGAAGTGGCTAAAATTGCATTTGGTTTAGGAATGGATGTACTTGCCTACGATTTATTTGAATTTAATCCTACCGTAGAAATGCGTTTTTCTGGAGACATTACTTTACCATTAACTGTTCAAGTGGCTAGTAAGTCCTTATTGCTTCAAAGAGCCGATTTTATTACCTTACATGTGCCAGCAATAGATGGTAAGCCTGTAATAGGTGCTGCAGAATTTGCCATGATGAAAAAGGGCGCAGCCATTGTGAATTGTGCAAGAGGTGGTGTAATTGATGAAACAGCATTATTAGCTGCCTTAGATAATCAACAAATAGCATTTGCTGGATTAGATGTTTTTGATAACGAACCAACACCATCTTCGGCCATTTTAACTCATCCTAAAATTTCTTTAACGCCACATATTGGCGCTGCAACCAACGAAGCGCAAGAGCGCATTGGGGTGGAGTTAGCGAATTTGATCATTGATTTTTTTAATAAATAACAATGGCAAATATAAAAGCATTCAAAGGTATTAGACCCCGAAAAGATTTAGTAGCACAAGTGGTTGCTAAACCTTTTGATACTTTTTATACGCCTGCAGCCAAACAAATTTTAGAAAATAATCCTATCTCATTTTTACATACCATAGAACCACTCATTGCTAATCCTTTTCAGCAAGGTTCAAGAGAAGAAATTGTATTCAAAAAAGCAAAAGAGTTTTTTGATGAATTTTTGGAAGATGGCGTATTGCAAAGTGATGCATCGGATAGTATTTATGCTTATCGCACATTCAATAGGGGCCAATGGCAGCAAGGTATTTGGTGTTTAACATCAATAGACGATTACTTAAATAATTTCTTAAAAAAGCATGAGCTTACCCGTACCGAAAGAGAAAAAGATTTAATTGAATATTTAGATAATACCGGCATCGATGCCAATCCAGTTTTGGTGACTTACCAAGGAAGTTCAAAAATTAAAGAAATATTGAATCAGGTAATGGCTACTTCGCCCGATTTTGATTACCATGCCAACGATCAGCAACATCAATTATGGCGCATCGATTCAGTGCAAACTAATCAAGAACTTATTTCCGAATTCAAAAAATTTGAGGCTACTTATATTGCCGATGGTCATCATCGTGCCGCTGCTGCTGCACTTGCAGGCACACAAAAACGAAAAAATAATTTCAAACACCATGGCCGAGAAGAATATAATTTCTTTAGTACCATCTATTTTAGTTTTGAAGAGTTACAAATTTTTGAGTTTCAACGTGTCTTGAAAGATTTAAATGGCTTAACTAACAGCGAATTTCTTGCTAAACTTGCTGAAAATTTTGAGATAATATTAAGCGATGCAGCAAAGCCAATGCAGGCTCGTGAGTTTAAATTATACCTCGATCATACTTGGTATAAAATAACTCCAAAGCAACTAAATACAACACTTACAGAGCCTATAGATTTATTAGATGTGAGTATATTGCAAACGCAAATATTACATCCAATATTAGGAATTGAAAATCCTAGAAGAGATCCTCGAATTTCTTTTGTGGGTGGGATTGTGCCAATACAAGATATTACCAAAAGTATAGATGCAGGAGAAAGTGCCGCTGCTTTTATTTTATATCCAACCTCTATCGAAGAGTTAGTAGCTGTTTCGGATGCAGGATCTGTAATGCCACCCAAATCTACTTGGTTCGAACCTAAAATGCCCTGTGGCTTAGTGGTTCATAGTTTGTAATATTATTTCACTTCCCTTTTAATTCCAAATAAAGTGCTTCTACTTTGGCTCTTGCCCAAGGTGTTTTTCGTAAAAAGGTTAAAGATGATTTTATGCTAGGATCGTGTTTAAAACAATTGATGCGAATGGCTTCGTCTAAATATTCCCAACCATAATTGGCCACTAAAAATTCGAGTATTTGGGCAAGTGTAATGCCGTGTAATGGATTGTTAGCTTGACTTTCCATTAGGCTTCTTCTTCAAAAAATTCTTCCAATGATGCAAAATAAATATCATTCCAACCATCTATCATGTCTTCAAATGCTTCGTCTGGAATATTTGTTTGACTGAGTTCAATAGAAGTGGAGTCGGGTCTTTTGCCTGGGTGTAATTTAAAAGTCACGATAGATTCTTCGGGTTCGCCCTCGAAATACCAATGTTGAACAATTTTTTTATTTTCTTCAAATTCCAAGTTTTTACCACAAATATCTCCATCAAAAAGAGAGAATTCGCTGCCTTCTTCGGTACTCATTTGCGCTTCTGCACCAGACCACAACTGAATGGTCATAGGGTTGGTGAGGGCTAAATACACTTGATCTGGACTGGTTGGTAATTCGAAATATTTTTTAAATGTTTTCATGTGCTTGTTTATAAAATAAATTGCTTTCCTTTTTGCGGAATGCAAACTTGGTATTCTTTTTCATTCAATATAGCTGCTAATTGCTGCATCGATGATTTTTCGCCATGCACCAAAAATACTTTTTTTAATTTACTTGGCGGCGTAGCCATGATAAAATTTAATAAGCCATTTTGATCGGCATGGGCGCTAAAGAGGTCGGTTTGTTTGATACTCGCAAAGACATAGAGTTCTCGGCCATATATTTTTACCATGGGAATGCCATCGAGTAATTTCCTGCCTAAAGTTCCTTTGGCACAATAGCCAATAAATAAAATAGTGCAATAATAGTTTTGTAAATTAAAATATAGATGATCTTGAATTCGACCGCCTTCTAACATACCCGCAGAAGAAATAATAATACAAGGTTCGAAGTAATCCGATATTTGCTTGCTTTCATTTAAGGTCTCTATATAATCTAAAGAATCAAAAGTAAATTGATCGCCATTGCTTTGGTAAAAGGCTTGCGCGCTATCATTCAATAAATGATGGTGTTTGCGGTAGATGTCTGTGCCTGCCATTCCCAGCGGGCTATCGACAAAAACTTTGATTGGCGGAAGTTTTTTAGCCGCAAATATTTTATTGATGCTATAAACCAATGCTTGTGTTCTGCCAATACTAAATGCAGGAATAATTAAGCGTCCTGGTGTATCGATGCAACTGTGTTTGATATTTTCTATTAATACTTCTTCTACTGTTTTATCTTTTGAGTGTAATCTGCCGCCATAGGTTGATTCACAAATCATGTAATCAACATCTGGAATAGTTTCTGGATCGGCTAAAATAGGATAGTTGTAACGGCCTATATCTCCCGAAAACACGACTCTTTTAAGGTTATCTTCTTCCTGAATTTCTAACAAAATAGCCGCTGCGCCTAATAAATGTCCAGCTGGAATTAAGGTGATACTTAGATTTGCGCGCGCTTCAAATTTTTTGTGAAATGGAACACAAAAAAAACGATCCATGGTATCCATTACATGTTTATGCAAATAGAGTGGAGCGTGTTTGAATTCATTTTTACCTCGACGGTTTTTTTTGTTGTCTTTGTTTTTAGCTAAAAAAACATTCACCGAGTCGGTTAATAATATCTGACAAAGATCTGCAGTTGCAGATGTACAAAGGATTTGACCATTGTATCCGTTTTTTACTAGCGTAGGTAAATTACCCGAATGATCAATATGGGCATGTGTTAGAATAACTAAATCGATGCTACTGGGTTCAAATGGAAATATTTCGTTTTCTACACTCGACCTATCTTTTTCGTAATCTAAACCACAATCTATGAGCACGCGGTAACCATCTTGCAATTCGATTAAATGCATGCTACCCGTAACTTGTTCTGCGGCACCCCAACTGGTAAAATTCATTTATTGTTTTTCTGTTTGAAGTTGACTTAAGTATTTATATAAACCGCCTTCCGACTGCATAAGCGCTTCGTGGCTGCCATTCTCTATTACCTTACCGTTATCTATTACAACTATTCTATCGGCCTCTCTAATGGTCGATAATCGATGGGCAATGATAATCGAAGTTCTGCCCTTCATGAGCTCTTCTAAAGCTTCCTGTACTAATCTTTCTGATTCCGAATCGAGTGAGCTGGTGGCTTCATCTAAAATTAAAATCGCAGGATTTTTCAGTAATGCCCTTGCAATGGCAATTCGTTGTCTTTGACCACCCGATAATTTCACTCCGCGTTCGCCTACAATGGTTTGATAACCTTCCGGAAATCCCTGAATAAATTGATCTGCATTGGCTCTTTGCGCGGCTAAAATAATTTCCGCTTTACTGGCATTAATTTTTCCGTAGGCAATGTTTTCTTCGATGCTTCCACCAAACAATAAAACATCTTGCGGAACAATGGCCACTTGATTTCGAATATCTGTTAAAGAATAAGAGCTAGCCGGTTGATTATCGAATAATAAAACACCGGTATCGGGTTCGTAGAATCGTAGTATCATCGAGGCAATGGTAGATTTTCCAGCACCGCTAGGCCCAACTATCGCAACCCTTTCACCGATTTTAGCTTCAAAAGAAATTTCATCTAATACTTTAATTTCTTTTCTAGAAGGATAATTAAAACTTAGTTTTTCGAATTTAAGCGAACCGACAATTTTTTTATCAATTTGATGGGCATCTTTTACTAAAGGTAAATCTTCGTTTACTTCATTTAGTAATTCGACCACTCTTTCGCTGGCGCCCACAATTTTTTGTAGCTGTGCATAAAGCTCTGCAAAACTCCCCATGGCAGCGCCTACAAAAGTTGAATATAAAATAAAGGAAGTGAGTTGACCAACGGTAATTTCGCCAATTTGCACGAGGGTGGCACCATACCAAACCACGGCTACAATAGAACCGAACAAACAGAAAATAATAAAGGATGCAAACGCGCCTCTATATTTCGCTCCTTTTAAAGCCAATAAAACAACCTGGTCTACCGAATTGGCATAGCGATTGGTTTCATAGCTTTCGTTGACAAATGCTTTCACATTGGCGATGCCTTGTAGGGTTTCTTCGACTACTACGTTTGATTCTGCTAATTTATCTTGTGCTTTTCTAGATAAGGTTCTGATGAATTTTCCAAAAACAACCGCAACAATAACGAGTACAGGAAATACACTGAGCATCATTAAAGTTAATTTACCAGAAACCAAACTGAGGGCAATAATACCGCCAATAAATACGATGATTTGCCTTAACAATTCGGCAATGGTGCCGGTAATACTATCTTGTATTTGCGCTAAATCTGCCGAAATTCTAGAATTGAGTTCACCCACTCTTCTTTGAGAGAAGAAAGTCATGGGTAGGGTAACCAATTTAAAATAGGTGTCTTTTCTTAAATCGGCCAAAGACCTTTCCGATACTTCGACAAACCAGATTACCCTAAAAAAGGAAAAGGTAGCTTGAATTAATAATACACTCATCAATATTAGCGCGATTTCGTTAATGTTGCCAATGCCTTTCGTTGCGCCATCGATAAGCATTCCCATGGCTTTTGGAAAGGCCAAAGAGGCAACACTCGATAATATGAGAAAGAAAATACCAATCAAAAACTTCTTACGATGCGGGTAAAGGTATTTCAATAAAACTTTCACGCTTTTCAACGATTCTTTGTTGATTTTTGCTTTTGGAAGCTCCTCTTCTGGTGTATTACTGCTGTTTAATCTTGCCCTGGCCATATATTGTATTAAAAACTAAAAATATTCATAAATAAATGAACCAAATGGAGCTTTTTTTGTTTTTTATTCACATCGGTATAAATACCCTTAAAATAACCCCAAATCAATTTTTTTTAAGTTAAATTTGATAAAAATAGCAGGTCATGAAACTTCAATTACTATTCGTTTTATTGTTTTTTAGTTTGATGGGTTGTACTTGGGAAAACCAAGATTCAACAGGTTCTTTAAAAGTTAATTTTGTGCATACTTTTCAAGATTCTTCTTTACAGATATTGGAAAGCAATCAATTAATTTATACTACCTCAACTGGGAATAAATTCAATATCAAAAATTTAAAATACTATATTGCTAAATTAACACTTTACCAAAATAATGGAGCGAAGTATGATGTGAATATGGTTAAATTAATTAACCCTATGGAACAAAATACTAATTATCAAAATTATACGCTATCAAATATTCCAAACGGAAAGTACAGTAAAATTTCTTTTGTGTTTGGTGTGGATTCTGCTAGAAATACTTTCCCTTTTGGTTTACCCAATAACTCCGAAAACAATTCGATGGAATGGCCATTTACCCTAGGAGGAGGCTATCATTTTATGATGATGGAAGGCGTGTTTCAAAATTCGAAAAACGATACCGTAGGTTATGCTATTCACTTAGGCGTTACACCTAATCAATTTTACAACGAATTTCCATTAGATTTAACCGTTAATGGAAACGACCAAAGCTTAGATTTTCAAGTAAACATTGAGCAATGGTTTAACGGCATTAATAAAATCAATTTGAACGATGGTTATGGTTATATGATGGAAGACCAACAAAAACAATTGTTATTTAAACAAAATGGGGTAAGTGTTTTTACACTTAAATAAGGATGAAAAAGTTTGCTGTAATTGGAATATTGTTATTATCGGCTATGCTAATTATGCAGGCATGCGTGGAGCATACTGCTGCTCCAGACGATACTTACGATTTTCAAACGCCGGCCTATTTTCCTAAAATTGTTTCGCCAACTAATAATCCTTTAACTAAATCTGGTGTGAGTTTGGGTCGCATGTTATTTTACGATCCAATTTTATCTCAAGATAGTACCATTAGTTGTTCGAGTTGTCACAACATTGCAAATGCTTTTGCCGAAGATAAAAAGTATAGTGTTGGGGTGGGAGGTGCTACTGGCGATGTAAATGCCATGGCAATTATCAATTTAGCATGGCAGCAAAAATTCTTTTGGAATGGACGCGCTACCAGCTTAGAAGAGCAAGCATTAGGGCCCATCAACAATCCGCTCGAAATGCACGAAACCAGCGAAAATGTTGCTGCAAAATTAAGCCGTTCTAAAAGATATGCACCGCTATTTAAACAAGCATTTGGCAGCGCAACGGTAACGCCTGAAATGATTGCCAAAGCCATTTCGCAATTCGAAAGAATTATTGTTTCGAACCAATCTACTTACGATAAATTTTACGAAATACAAGAGCGGGCATTTACAGCAGAAGAATATGCTGGCTTTAGAATTTTCTTTACCGAAAGAGGCCAATGTTTTCATTGTCATGGGGCAAATGGTACTTTGCTTGCCCATAATTTAGATACTATTTTTAGAAATAATGGTTTGCTTACTGATCAAGAAATGATTGGAAAAGGTTTATCTTTTGTAACTAAAAAAGCAACAGACAATGGAAAGTTTAAGGTACCAACCTTACGTAATATTGAATTGACTGGGCCTTACATGCACGATGGTCGTTTTGCAACATTAGCCGATGTAATGGATTTTTATAGTTCGGGAATTAAGCAAAATGCCAATTTGGATATTAATTTTACCAAATCGCCCGAAAGGCTTGAGCAGTATGGTGGTTTGGGTTTAACAAGCACCGAAAAACAACAAGTTATTGCGTTCTTAAAAACATTAACAGATACTGCTTTTACGCATAATCCTGCTTATCAAAATCCTTTCAAAAAATAATTTACTGCTTAATTATTTTTTCAAATTGATTTCCATCGGCTGTTGTAATTTTTAAAATATAAACGCCATTAGGAATTTCACTTACATTCAATTCGGCAACAATCGCATCTATATTTTCTTGTAAGATAGATTGACCCAGTTGATTCATCAAGCTACAAGCCTTTATTTTATTGTTGGTTATGCTTTGTAAATGCAGCAGATGGCTAGTAGGATTGGGGTAACATTTGATAGTAGAATGGCTAAGCTGCGTTTGATTAATACCATCAGGAATAATTTGATTTTTAAATAAAACCAAACCGCCCTGAGGATTGCCCGCCATTAATTCTGGCTTATTGTCTCCATCTATATCTGCCATGGTAATGCCAAATCCTCCATTGCTTAAAGTGTATTGGCCTTGCATCAAATTAATAGAATCTATTACGGCAGGTCCAACCGACATCATTAATTTATCGATATGGTTGAAAATATAAACTTTCCCATTGGCATTTGATACCACTAATCGTTCTTGGTCGCTGTTAAATATTTTTTGAATAAGGGCTGTTGTTCTTCCACTTGGAAAACCCGAAACGGCTCTCATGTTTATTTTAAAAAGGGAGTCGCTTATTAATTTAAATTTAGGTTCTGCCGTATTAGAAGTATCCTGCCAGTAATTAATATTGTCAAATCTTTCGCCCGAAATCATAGCCAGTCTTGAGTTTGGACTCATACTCAAGCTGGTATTTAAAAATGGGGCAGATAAATTGCCCACATCTAAACCAGTTAAATAATTTGATTTGAATGTAAATTGAAATGGATTACTAGCACCTGCTGTATTATCGAAATAATAAAAGGTGCCATCATTTGCGCCTGTTATCATATCAATATCGCCGTCTAAATCTACATCCCCAAAAGTTGGTACCATGTTGGAGATATTTAAATTTGATAAAGACCATTGGTCTCTACTGATTAGCTCAAATGCAGGGCTGGTAAGGCTTCCCACATTTTTATAAGCAGTTAATCCAGATTTATAAGTACCATTTGATTGAAAATATCCGGTGGTACTCACTACAAAATCCATGAGTCCATTTTGGTCAAAGTCAACAAATACCGGATGAGAGCCTTCGCCTACTTCAATCATTTCTTCTTCTAAAAATGCATTGGTGCTGAGGACAAAATCTGGTGCTGTATCTGTTCCCATGTTCAAATACAATTTACAATTTTCGAAATTGTCTGCATTGCCTGTTGTATTAGGAGCGGCAATTAAATCTCTTTTATTATCGTTGTTTACATCAATAAAAAATGCAGCCGGAAAACTCTCCACTAAAATGGGATCTATTGTTGGATAAAACCTGTAGAATGAAGTAAATATAGGGTTGGTATTACTTTCTGTATTCACTAGTAAATACATATTACTACAGCCAATATCGCCGATTAAAATATCGTTTTTACCATCACCATTCGAATCAAAAACCAATAAAGTAGAGCCCGAGTGTTTGCCACCAGTTAATTTTTTAGTAACTAAATTTTCGAATTCAGATTTTGTATATTCAGGAATATATCGATTGCCTGTAGCACAAGGTCCGCTTTGGTATTGTAGCGACACATTACAATTTTGATATGATTCTCTAAACCTTCCCCAGCATCTTTTATGTACGATAAAATTATTGACAGAATCTTTGTTACCATAGGTTTCCATCGACATGTTTTTATACATATATATTCCATCGCCTGCGGTATCGATTCCTAGCTCCATGCTGAGTATATCTACATCGCCATCATCATCTACATCTAAAACAGCTGGAATGTCGGCAGGGCCGCTATATAACCTGGTAACAAAAGAACCAAAGTCGGCTTGTACATCTCCATTGACTAAACTAAAGGAAATACCATTTAAGGTAGTTGAAGTATTTTTATAAATTTTTACACCGCCAGGTATAGCTGTAAATATATCTTCTTTGCCATCGCCATTATAATCGACTAATAGCATCCATTCCGTTAGTTTTTTTGGAAATTTAGTAGCGTATTGTGGTGCATATTCATAAGCAATTTGTCCAGTGATTCCTTTATTAAGGTAGCAACTAATTTTGCCGCCCTCTCGATCAAAAATGACGATATCTTTTTTGCCATCAAAATCCAAGTCACATGCCGAAAACTGCGGTACATCAAAGCCTCCAGCAAATGGCAAGCTGATACTTTTATTATTTTGATTAACTGGAATCGTATTTGGGTAGGGGATAAAACCTCCTGTGAAATTTTGTGCTAAGGCGATGTCAACTAAAAAACAACAGGCAAAGAATAATATTTTTTTCATTTATTTTTTGATAAACTTGGAACTGTAACGGTGTTGATTGGTTTGTATATCTACTACATAAAAACCAGGTACTAAGCTACTACTTTCTAGTTTAATTTGATTGTTTTGTAGGCTAAATGGAATATCTTTTTTAATACCCATTAAGTCGGTTACCCTCAATAAATTTAATTTTTCATTCCATGGAATGTCAATGTAAAATATTGATTCACATGGGTTTGGATAGGATATTAAGGTATTATTTATAATTTGATTGATTCCAACTGGCGCCGAACTAGCATTCCAATAAATGGCCACCCCACCCCTTGGGGTACCAGTAATTAATTCTGCTTTTCCATCATCATCTATATCCGCTAAATCTATTTTAAAACCGCCATTTGCATAAGAATAAACACCTTGCATCAAATCGACCAAATTTGTAATTTTTACATTTGATTGATTGGGGTCGGTGTATAAACTATCTAAGGTGTAAACATAACCATTGGCATCACTAAAAATAAATCGATCTCTGTCATTCGTAAATAGTTTATTTATACAAACAGAGGCCTTGCCACTAGGATATAAAAATAGCTTGCCTAAGTTGATTTTATATAAGGAATCGGTCGCTAAAACATAAGCTGGTAGGCTATTTGACTGCCCTTTTAAAAAATTAATATTATAAAAATTTTCTCCAGAAATTAAATCTTGAATGCCATCTTTATCGAGGTCGTAGGCGGTAGGGCTGGAGTTATTCCCAATGTCTAAATTGCTAAAGGTATTTGGAATATAATTTAAATTGAATGTTTGTCCAGCACCTGCACTATTATTAAAATAATAAAAATTACCATCGCTACTACCTGTTATCATATCGATGTCGCCATCTGCATCTGCATCAAAAAATACGGGCGAAAACTTTTGAATACCAATACTCGAAAACCCAGCATAATCGCGGGTTTGTAACTCATATTTGGGTATTGTTTTAGTACCAATATTTTGATATAAAGTAAGGCCACTTTTATAGCTGCCATTGCTTTGGTAATAACCCGTGCTACCGATCATGATATCTATTAAACCATCTTGGTTATAATCGACAAAACTTGGGCAAGCTCCTTCACCAATGTCTATTTGTTCTTCTGCTAAAAAGCGTGCATTATCAAAAACATAATAAGGTACACTTGCATTTCCACGATTCAAATACAACCAAACATTTTGAAAGTTCTCGCTAGCATTTGGGGTATTCGGGCAAGCAATGATATCTTTTAATCCATCGTTGTTTACATCCATTAAAAATGCAGCAGGAAAGGTGGCAAAATTAATAGGTAAGTTACTCGGAAAGTTAGTAACAACTTGATTCATGATGGCATTGGTATTATCGCTACCATTAATGGCCAAATACATTTGGTTACAGCCAGCATCACCAATTAAAACATCATTTTTACCATCACCGGTAAAGTCATAAACCAAACAAGTAGAACCCGCATGTCTATTGCTTTTGTTCGCTAAATTAACATTAGCTTGGTATTCAGAAAGGCTCAATTCTGCTTTGTTACCCGTGCTACAGGGCGTGCCGGCATAATTTAACAGAATGGTACATCCATTATTATCTTCAATAAATCTTCCCCAACATCTTTTCCAAATAACAAAAGTGTCTATACCTGCAATGCCTGTTTTTTCTACCGTTAAATTTTTAAACCACTCAATTGGTTCGCCTGGTGTGATTGTTGCTGTGCCAAATCTTAAAATGTCTAAGTCGCCATCTCCATCAACATCGGCTATACTTGGTATATCGTTTGATGGTACGCCTATGGCTATGGTAAATTGCGTAGTACTAAATAAAATTTGATCTATAATTAATTTAAATTTTAAACCTAAGGAATCTGTTGAAATATTTCGGTAGCATGCAATGCCGCCATTTTTATCACAAAATAAATCTTCTTTTCCATCTCCATCATAATCCATCATTAACATCCATTCGCCAATTATAGGGAATCGATTATTATAACGAATATCGTATTGGTAATTTATTTCGTTTGGTCCTCCAATATTTAGGAAACAGGAAAGTTTGGAGCCTTCTCGATCGTGTACAATGATATCTTTTTTACCATCTAAATTGATATCGCAACTGGCAAATTGAGCAGCGTCTATTCCACCGGCAAAAGGGGCTTTAAGTGTTTTGCCATTTTCTATTACCGTTATGGCCGCTTTTTGGGTATCATATGGCTTAAAATCTAAAATATCCTGTGCATAGCCCGAAAGAGCAAGATTTAAAAGTATAAGGTAAAATCCCAATAATTTTTTCATTTTTGTCTAATCAATCCCTATAAATATGCGAATTATTTTATTATTTCTGATCTCTTTTTGTATAACAATTCAGTTGCAAGCCCAACAAACTGTTTATTTTAACTTATCAGAATTATTTCCAATTCAAGATTTTAGTTTAGCTAGACAAACCCATAATGGTCAAACACAATTAAAAATAATTGCGGAATTAAAAGATGCAAGTATTGATAAAAGTATTGAAGGCAAATACGAGTTTGTGATTAATGGATTTGTAGAAAAAATTGATTTTAAAAATGGCGCTGCTGCTTTACCAGAAGATATGAAAAGTAATGTGTTATTTATTAAACACGAAACAGCAAACACAGCTAATTATCATTTATATTATATACTAGCTGGCTTTGTAATTCCAATACCTTTGTGGTTACTCATCGTTATTCCCATTGCTATTGTGGTGATAGCTTTAATTATTAAAAGAATATTGATGATTTTATTGATCCTGTTTTTTGTGCTATTTTTTATGACACAAGGAATTGATTTTTCGGCCTTTATTAATTTAATGAGCTCGGCCTATCATTCTTTATTTTAAAGCATTTTAGAATGGATAACCAATTCCAAAATTAAAATTAAAGAAGTTATAATTATTAGCGTCTTTCCATACATTATTATTGAATTGTTCGATCACCCATCTATTGGCATTTTCGAATCGAGGGTCTCTTAATTTTAAGCCAAGGTCGAATCGGAATAATAGGAATCGATAATCTAATCTTAATCCAACACCTGTACCTATAGCCAGCTCTTTATAAAAGGTACTTGGTTTAAAACCTTCTAATTCGTTAGCATTTTTTTGAATGTCCCAAACATTTCCAAAGTCTAAAAAGCTAGCACCTTTTAATTTTGCGCCAATAAATCTTTCTAAAATATCGAATCGGTATTCTATATTTCCTTCGATTTTAAAATTACCTGTTTGGTCTAAATTCAAAGAAGAAAGGTCGATATTTCTATAGCCTCCAGGCCCTACAGATCTGGCCCTAAATGCCCTGATACTGTTTGCACCACCAGTAAAAAACTGTCTTTCAAAAGGTAATACTTTTGAATTCCAATAAGCAAATCCAACGCCGGTATTAAAACGATAAACGATTTGGCTTCTTGTTCCAAAATTATTAAAATACCTGGCATCAATTTCTGGTCTGGTAAAATTATAATAGGGGAGATTGAAAAATTCGTATTGGTTTAAATTATTTTTTTGTTCATTTAGTAATCGACTTGCCGCATATAAGCCGGTTCCCATTATCTCTAGATTGAATTTAATATAATAATAATTTTTTTTGAATTGATTGAGTTGTTGATTGCTGATCACCAATGAATAGCGTATACCTAGCGTAATATGTGG
>CAIKLP010000022.1 GCA_903828245.1 uncultured bacterium
ATCTTTGAAATTTTAAAATAATATTTTATTTTTATATAGTATTAAATCAAATTGTATGAAAAATCTAGTTTTAAGCACTTTTATGCTTTGTATGTTATGGCTAACAGGCTGTAAAAAGGATGAGCTAAATGATCAATCTGCGGCTATAGATAATGCCATTGCAGAAAACATGTTCGACGATGTTTATAAAAGAATAGATGAAGAGGCGGCCAATAGCGAATCCATGAATGGTAAATTAAGCGACTATGGTATACAAACCTTTGCTTCATTAGGTTGTGCGGATAGCGTACAAATTTTAACAACGAACGGTGGATTTCCAAAAACCATGACCATATTTTTTAATCAAAATATTTGTTCAGATGGTCGCATTAGAAATGGAAAAATTGTATCTGTTTTCACAGGTAAATACCGCGATAGTGCAACCGTAATAACCACGCATTTCGAAAACTATACCATCAATGGTAATGAAATTCATGGATTAAAAACAATTAAGAATAATGGCACCAACAGCAATGGCTTTCTTAATTTTAGCATACAAGTAGATACCGCAAGCATCATTACTTCGAGTGGTACCATTAGCTGGTAAAGTACGAGGAACAGAGCTTGGACGGCAGGTGCTAACACAAAAAATTTACTCATCGACGACGAATATACCATTACTGGTAATGGCTCTGGTGTGAATAGAAAAGGCAATGCTTATACTTTAACTATTCAAGATCCTTTGGTTGTTAAAATAGCTTGTAAATATATCACACAAGGCATTATCGAGTTTGTCAACAGCAAAAAAACATTGGAAATAGATTATGGAAATGGCAGCTGTGACGACGATGCAACCATCACAATCAATGGTGTTACTTATAATATCAAATTATAATTAAATCAAGGATTTTGTATCGCCTGCTTTAAATTCAAAACCTAAACGCTTACCAGTGCTCATGCCCGAAGTAGTGGTATTGAATTGTTTTTCGGCTAAGGTAATAATTTCGCTTTGGTCGAGTGGTGGCACTTGTAATTCGAAATCAATGGAAAATACAATGGCATGTTGAATGATATCTTCAATAGCTTTTTGGTCAAATATTTGATTTTCATAGTTTGCAATTCCGTAATTCAAATCGTCTTTCCCCTCTAAGAAAAATTGATTTTCAGAATTAACAAAAATACGGGTAACCAAATAGCCCAAATCGTTTAGCCTATTGTATTTGATAGAATCTGATAAAAAATTATAAATCTGAATTAAACCACAATAAGCTTTTTTTGGATTCGCTTTTACAAAAGGTAATTGATGAATTTTATGTTCCGTGGGGAAAGTAAATACATTGGTATGCATGGCAAAAATTAAAGAGTCGCCAGAGAATTTTATTTCTGCTTCAAATTCTCCCCCATCGGTATAAACTATTTCAACATTATTATCTATAGACGTTACATCTTTGCTTAAATTCAAAGACAAATTGATCAATGATTTTTTGATCGCCGAAATTTGCATCATTGTATTGCGATGAATAAATTGCTTCATCGACGAATGATCTTTTAATTTATCGACAATTTCTTGGTAATGACTTTCTTGCGACATGGTTTTTTATTAATATGCTCTTGCAAACAAAACCCTTTGTGTAGAAGGCTTTCCGCTGTATATACAAACACCAGCTTCTAAGGTATTATTCAATGGAATACAACGAATAGTCGCTTTGGTTTCTTCTTTAATTTTCTCTTCTGTTTCGGGCGTACCATCCCAATGCGCTGCAATAAATCCAGCTTTACCATCTAATAATTCTTTAAATTCTTGATAGGTATTTGCAGGTGTAATGTGCTCGTTTCGGTAATTTAATGCCTTCTGGAAAATATCATTTTGAATGGTATCTAACAGCGCTTCGATGGTTTTATCAATATTGGTTAAGGATACGGAATATTTTTCTTTGGTATCTCTACGAGCAATTTCAACGGTACCGTTTTCGATATCACGCGGGCCAATGGCTAACCTAACTGGCACTCCTTTTAATTCCCATTCCGCAAATTTATAACCTGGTCTTTGGGTATCGCGGTCGTCGAACTTTACTGAAATCCCTTTAGCTTTTAAAGCAGGCATAAATGCATCAACGCAAGCACGAATACCAGCTAAGGCTTCTTCGTTATTAAAAATGGGTACAATTACTACTTGAATAGGTGCTAATTTTGGTGGCAATACCAAACCTTCGTCATCGGAATGTGCCATAATCAGCGCGCCAATTAAACGGGTAGAAACGCCCCAAGAACTTGCCCAAACATGTTCTATTTTTCCTTCTTTATTGGTAAACTTTACATCGAATGCTTTAGCAAAATTTTGTCCTAAGAAATGGGAAGTTCCGGCTTGTAAAGCTTTGCCATCTTGCATTAATGCTTCGATGCAATAAGTATCTAATGCACCAGCAAATCTTTCGTTGGGAGATTTTACCCCTTTCATCACGGGTACCGCCATCCAATCTTCTGCAAAAGTGGCATACACTGCTAACATTTGTTTTGTTTCTGCAATGGCTTCTTCGGCAGTTGCGTGAGCCGTGTGACCTTCTTGCCATAAAAATTCTGAAGTACGCAAGAACAAACGCGTACGCATTTCCCAGCGCACTACATTGGCCCATTGGTTTACTAATATGGGTAAATCACGGTAGGATTGAATCCATCCGCGATAGGTATTCCAGATAATGGTTTCGGATGTTGGTCTAACAATTAATTCTTCTTCTAGTTTTGCATCTGGATCTACCATAATGCCCCCATTGCCATCGTTCTTTAAACGATAATGCGTAACAACTGCGCACTCTTTAGCAAAACCATCGACATGGCTTGCCTCTTTTGCGAAAAATGATTTAGGAATAAACAAGGGGAAGTAAGCATTCGAATGGCCAGTATCTTTGAACATTTGATCCAATACTTTTTGCATGTTTTCCCAAATGGCATAACCATAAGGTTTAATAACCATACAACCACGTACATCCGAATGTTCTGCTAAATCGGCTTTGGTTACTAATTCGTTATACCATGCCGAATAATCGGCGCTCCTGCTGGTTAATCCTTTGCTCATCTTTTTTTAGAAATAGGGAATTGTAATATTATTGTCGTAATTTAAGAAAAGCTATTGTTTTTATTAAATAATAACGAAATTTATAACAAAAATAAGAATTTTAGCGTTATTGCTTCAGAAATAATTACCTAATCTTAAAGGAGAACTCTTATGAAAAACTTCCAAATTCCTTTAGTTGCTTTCACACTCCTACTTGGAGCTTGTTCAAGCATGCAAAACACGAGTCGTATCAATTCAAACGACGATCTTTATTTTTCTTTAGCAGATGCTAAAAAGAATTCCGAAAAAACTTATAACGAAGCATTAAGCGCAGAAACCAATGCAGCCGATAGGCCTGCCGCTGCACAAGAAACACCCAATACAAATTTTGGTCAATACCAAAGTGCCGATCAAGCGGAACAAAATCAAAATCAACAAAATCAACAAAATTATTCGAGTAATAGCGATGGCAATACCACCATCAATAATTATTATATGAACGACGAAGACGATTACTATTACAGTAAACGCTTACGCAGGTTTTCTAATAATTACTATGGTTTTGGCTATTACTCTCCGGCTTATTGCGGATTTTATTACGATCCATTTTATTTTAATGGATTTGGCATAGGTTATAGCTATGGCTGGAACAGCGGATGGTATGGTGGATATAATGGTGGTTTTTACGACCCTTTTTTTAATCCTTGGGGTGGATTTTATAGCCCTTATTATGGATATGGTTATGGCTACGGTTATGGCAATCCTTATTACAATAATTATTATGGTGGACACCATGGTGGTTATGGACATGGGGATAATTGGGGAAATAATGGTGGCGTTAAAACAACTAAGTTTATTAACACGCCAGGACCTAGAATAGGCGGTAGTGTTGGTGTTGGTGGTAGATCTACTGGAACAGGTGGAAATATTGGCATTGCAGAAACCAATCACAATATGCCTATTTTAACAAACAACAGTAGTAGCACACCAAATGTACGTATGGCAACTCCACCAACGCGTTCAACTACGCCAGTGGTTTCGCCAAGTAATACTACTACTCCAATAAGAAACTATTCGGAGCCTACTCCGCGTTATAATACAGAACCAACTAACACAACGCCAATAAGAAATTATTCGGCTCCCACTCCGCGTAACAATGCAGAACCGGTGCCGGTAAACCCAACACCAAGAAGCTACTCGGAGCCTACTCCGCGTTATAATTCAGAACCAACTAACACAACGCCAATAAGAAATTATTCGGCTCCCACTCCGCGTAACAATGCAGAACCGGTGCCAACTAGGAATTATTCGGCACCAACACCACGAAATAATGCGGAGCCTAGTACACCAAAAAATTATTCAGCACCAAGCACACCTAGAACCTATTCGGCACCAAGCAGAAGCAGCAACAGTGGTGGTGGCGGAAACATTGGTGGCGGCAGTTCTGGAGGTAGCAGACCAAGTCCATCAAGCAACAGACCACGATAAATAAATTGAATTTAAATTTATTCAGATGATAAAAAATATTTTAGTTGCTGCTTTAGTAACAATTAGTTTTTCTTTCGCTCAAGCTCAATATGTAGAAGATGCTTTTCGCTTTAGCAATAGCACCATAAATGGCACAGCCCGAATTTTAGGAATGGGCGGCGCACAAACTGCATTGGGTGCAGACCTCTCTAGTATTAGCGGAAACCCAGCAGGATTAGGCTTTTACAGAAGCAACGATTACAGTGTTTCACCAACATTGCGTTTCAATAATTTAGAAAATAATGTTTTCGGTAAATTAAATTCGAACAACCATGCCAATTTTAATGTAGGAAATTATGGTTTTGTATTAACACAAATGAATCAAGATTATACGGGCAGAGAAGTGAGCAATGGATGGGTAAGTTTTCACTTTGGATTGAGCAATAACAGAACCAATTCATATAAAGAAAATAGCTATTTTTCTGGCGTAAATAACCAAAGTACTTTTAGTTCATATTTAGCAGCAAGCGCTAATGAATACTATGGCGCAAGAGATATTCCACATACCATTAATATCAACAAAACTATTTACGATATTGCTTGGAATGGTTTTATGATTGATTTAAATGATAGTTTAAATAAATATATTCCGATAAATTATCTAAATAATCCAACTCAAATGCAAAGTTCAAAAATTGGTGGCTACGAAGATCAAGTGAATATTTCTTTTGGTGCTAATTACTCGAACAAATTATATTTAGGCGCAAGCATTGGTTTAGGTTCTATCGAATACAGCAAACAAAGTACTTTTAAAGAAAGTAATATAAACAATCCTACACATCAGGTATCCGAAATAAAATTAAAAGAATCTTTATTTGTAAGTGGTAGCAGCCTCAACTTCAAGCTAGGCGCTATATACAGACCCATCGATTTAATTCGATTTGGATTAAGTTTACAAACGCCGAATTATTATACATTCAACAGAGATTATATTATTGATTTAAGTTCTGTTATAAATGGAGTAACGCAAAGCTTTACCCCACTGGAATATATGTTCGATTATAAATTGGCAACCCCTATGCGCATCAATTATGGTACGGCTTTATTTTTTGGTAAAACTGCTTTAATTAGCGTAGATCTTGAACAATTAAATTACAGTGCCATGCGATTAGATGCTGTTAGTGGTAACGAAGATTTTGGGCCCGACAACAACAGTAAAATTCAAAACACATTTCAACAAAATACCTATAACTTACGCTTAGGCGCCGAAACAAAATTAGATGCCATTACCTTGCGAGCAGGCTATGCGCATTATGGCGATGCCTATAAATCTTCGGCAATAGACCAAAGTAAAAAAAGTATTACCGCGGGCTTAGGCTATAGAACAGGCGATGCCTATGTGGATTTTGCCTTTGTGCAAACCAGCTACGAATCTGCTTTTTACCCTTATTATGCAGCCAACCTAGACAATCCAGTGGTAAACAGCAGCAATACCATAAAATCTTTTACGGTAACCATTGGTTCGAGGTTTTAATAGGCTAATATTTTGTTATTTTTGCGAAACAATTAACCAGCTTAATTGTCAATATCCTAAATAACCAAAATGGCTTATAAAAACTTGCAAGATTTTATTGCAGCACTCGAAAAAGAAGGCGAATTGGTTCGCATCAAAGAATTTGTCGATCCTAAATTAATCATCACCGAAATAACCGACCGTATTTCTAAGCAATACGGTCCTGCCCTTTTATTCGAAAATACCGGCACCGAATTTCCTTTACTCATTAATTCTATGGGTAATTACAAGCGCATGTGTATGGCCTTAGGGGTAAATAACATGGACGAAATTACCCATGAAATTGAATCCATGTTTAAAATGATTACGAGTCCAAAAGACTCCATCATGGATAAATTAAAAATGATTCCAAAATTGGGTCAAATTTCTTCTTGGATGCCCAAAACAATTTCGGGAAGAGGTGCCTGCCAAGAAGTAATTCAAAGCGAACCCGATATTACTAAATTTCCGGTGCTTACTTGTTGGCCAGAAGATGGCGGCCCTTTTGTTACTTTGCCTGTTATTCATACCAAAGATCCACATACTAACATTAGAAATGTAGGCATGTACCGCATGCAAGTGTTCGGTCCAACTTTAACGGGTATGCATTGGCATAAACACAAAGTATCGGCGCGCCATTTTAACGAATACAAAAAATTAGGTCAAAAAATGCCTGTTGCTGTTGCTTTAGGTGGCGACCCAATTTATACTTATGCCGCAACTGCACCATTACCAGATGGCGTGGACGAATATATTTTAGCAGGTTTTTTAAGAAAGAAAAAAGTAGAATTGGTACAATGCATTACACAAAATTTGCAAGTGCCTGCCGATGCCGATATTATTGTTGAAGGTTATATAGACCCAAGCGAAGATTTTATTTGGGAGGGCCCATTTGGCGACCATACCGGTTATTATTCTTTGGCCGATTGGTATCCTCAATTTCATATTACCTGTATCACCCATCGTAAAAATGCGGTTTACCCTACTACCATAGTTGGTATTCCACCGCAAGAAGATGCTTGGATTGGTAAAGCCACCGAAAGAATATTCTTAGCGCCTATTAAAATGACCATGGTTCCCGAAATTGTAGATATGGTTTTACCAATGGAAGGCGTATTTCATAATTTGGTAATTATAAAAATCAAAAAAGATTATGCAGGCCAAGCCTTAAAAGTAATGAATTCGATGTGGGGTGCAGGCCAAATGATGTTTACCAAAATGATGATTGTGGTAGATGGTGAGGTAGACATTCACGATCAAAAAGCGGTAGCCAAATACATCAGTGAAAATGTAGATCCGCAACAAGATATTATTTTTAATACAGGCCCTATGGATGTGCTCGACCACTCTTGCTCAAAGGCTGCATTTGGTGGTAAAATGGGCATCGATGCCACTAAAAAACTACCAGAAGAAATGCGCTTCGACCAAGCCATGCCATTATTTGAAAATAAAAAAGGGATTGCCAAAGAAAACATCAAAGCCGCATTTCCAGAAATAAAAGATATCAATGATTCGCTTTTAAAAGAAAATATTTCTTTAGTATTTATAGCGGTTGAAAAAAATAGAAAAGGACATATTGCAGAATTAAGCAAAGCGCTTTTTGAATTGGAAGATTTTAAATTTGTAAAAATTATTATTTTCTTAGAACAGACCATCGACATTTCGGACATGGCCGATGCTGTTTGGCGTTTCTCAAACAATGTAGATCCCAAAAGAGATGCCTTTGTGATTACCGTAGATAGCGAGCTAGCACCTTCGCACATTGCCTTTGATGGCACTAAAAAAACAAAAGAATTTGATGGTTTTACCCGTGATTGGCCAAATATTTTAGCGAATACGCAAGAAGTAATTGATCAAGTTGATGCCATGTGGGACAGATTAGGTTTAGGCCCAATGCCTGTTTCTCCTTCTAAAAAATATTTAGGTCAACTATATGGAACGGGTGCAGTGGTAAAGGAGTAATTATTTTTTATCTTATTACATCTACAAAATTAACACGCTCAAAATCAACACCAGCAGCTATTGCGCAAGCTTCATCGATATTTGCATCTCCAAGAAATAAAACTTCAGAGGGTAATAATTGATGATCGGCTAATAATTTTAACATCGCATCGGGTGCTGGTTTGGGTGCAATTTCATTGCAGAAATAACATTTGATATGTTGATCTAAACCATGCCATTCGAGGTGTTTGATTTTATTTAATTGCTGTTCTGGATTTCCATTGGTTAATACAAAAAGTCGCAAACCCGCTTCAGATGCTTCTTGTAGGCGAAGCAACATATCTTCAAAAATTAATAAAGGTAAAGGCAATTTGGCGGTTCTTAATAAGCGAAAACAATTTTCGAGATTAGTTTCGGGCAAATTAAAATGTGCAATCATTTTATCGAAAATATGATCGCGACCTTTGGCCATAAATTCGTCTACTAAAAATTTTGTCACTTGATCGTGCGGAACTCCTTCTTGGAATTCAATAAACTCTCCAATTAAATAATAAACCTGAAATAAATAATCTTTTTCGGGATAAATGGTATTATCTAAATCGAGTACTAAGGCTTTATAACTTTTATCCGTCATCTTAATAATATACTTCTTGGTAATAACGAATAAATCGTGTACCCCATTTAATTGGAATAGACGCTGGCTCAATGGGCATTTGCATAGCTTGTTTTACCGCTAAGAGCGGCAAATTAACGCCTGCGCCCATGGCAGCCACAATGGTGCCTTGTACCCTAGGATTGATTTCTAATATTTTAAAACTGCCATCTTCGGCTCTTTTTACTTGGATACCAATATTACCATGTAATTTGATAGCCGAAATAATTTGCTGACAATAGGCAATGATTTCTTGATGTTGTTCGAAAACGCCAGCAATACTAATCCCTTCTCTCATGATGCTGCGCAAGCGAGGCAAGGCAATAATGCATTCCCCTTGATTCGCTAAGCAATCTACAGAATACTCTTCGCCTGGTAAATATTCCGAAACCAATAATTCGGGGAATTCTTTTTCGTATTGCGTGTAGATTTCAATTATTTTTTCGAATGAAATATAAGTACTGTTGGGCTTTTGATTGAACAATAAATCAAAATCGTTTTGTTGCGATGAAAGTATTCTAAAACCCCTAGAACCATTGGCAACAGATGGTTTGAAGCAAACTGTTTTAGCAGGGTAACCTAAATCGGTTAAGGCATTTTTAAAGTCTTGTAAAGAATTTACCACCCTAAATTCAGGTGTTACAATTGAATTAGCTTGCAAGAATTGCAACAAGGTGCTTTTATTATTGGCAATGTGTAAAGCTTCGCTATCGGAAAGTAAAACTCGAATTCCTAGGCGATTAAATTGTTCGATGTTAGCAGCAAACACAAATAATTCGCGCGTAACCAAAGGCATAATTACTTGAATGTTTTCTTTAACACAAATGGCTAAGATTTTTTCAATGAAATCGGTTGCCGATGCAGCAGGAATTTGATAAAATCGCTCGTTCAAATATCTTCCAACCGCATGTTCGTTGGCATCAGATACCGTTAATGAAATAATGGGATCGGCATGCAAACAGGCTATAATACCTGCAGCACCTGGCGCACCGGCACCAGTCATGAGCACATTTATCTTATTAGTTAGGCTATGATCCATCGAACAACTTCAAAAACTTCGGCATAACGATCAGAAATTTGCACGCCTCTTGTTCTTGCAAGTCCACGAATAAATTCGTCGTTTGCATAAGGACGGTGTTGTTGACTTTCGTATTGTGCCAGGGCAGCAACTTTACTGCTGATATTTTTTTCAGATAAGGATATAAAACAAGTGGTATTAAAACTTAAATTATTCCAAGGCAATTCGTAAGATAAAATGGAGGTGGTTTTAAATGCACGTAAGGCCTCCTGAGCAATGGTTCCATGGTCTTGATGCAAATCGGTTAAACTTGGCATAAACACCAAATGAGGATTGATTTTATTTTTCAAATCAATTAAATCTTGTAAAATAGCTTGGCGGTTATAACTAAAAGTACGCACCTCGTAATTGTATAACAATAAATTTTCGGGATGTATTCCTAAAACATGCGTTGCTTTTTTTACTTCTTCAATTAATATGTTTGAAGGTAAATGTTTGGGTACCGAAATTTCGCAAGCCGAAAATGCGGCATAATATACTTCGTGGCCTTCTTCGATGAATTTGTTAATGGCACCTCCGCAGCCTAATTCGCCATCGTCGGTATGTGGTGCTAAAATTAAAATTCGTTGTTTGCTCGATTTAAACATCTTATTTAAAGGATTATGATAACAATTATACTTTTTTTATCGAGTATAAAGGTAATAAATTTGATTTTTTCTTAATTTAACGCAGTTTAAACGCTTTTATTTTAGCTTTCGAGCGAACATGCAGTTAAAAAAACAACCCTTTATTTACTTCATCATTGCTTATTTGCTCTTGGTGATCTATAACCTCAACAAAATACCGGTTGCTTGGGTAGATGAAATCATGTTGATTGATCCTGCATTTCAATTCATTAAAGAAGGGCGATTTATTGGAACGGTATGGCCATTTGAAGGTTCGGATCAAATATTTTTAGCCTATCTACCACTGAGTTCGTTTATTCATTTAATAGACTTAAGCCTTTTTCCTCATACCTTATTTTTTACACGCTTACCTTGGTTGATCTTTTTAATTATTACCAGTATCTATTTATTTAAATACATTGATTTTAGGTATAGCAGTTTGCCAGCCGGTATACTTTTTATTACCTGTTTATTTATTTTAGACGAAGGGGTTAGTAATGCGATGCGAAGTGGCAGAGTTGAAATGCCTGCGATGGCGATTATGGCTGCTGCATTTTATTATGCCCTGAAAAAGAAACACCCTTTTTTACAAGCTATGCTCGTAAGCTTATTGTTTATTGCACATCCTGGTGTTTACCCCATTGCCCTAATTTTAGGAATAGAATTAATTACTAGAAAAAATAACGCTGGTAAACGCAGCTTATTTGTATTAATCATGCTGGCTATGCCGCTACTTTATTTAAGCATGGCCAATTTTAACCTAAGCGATATATACCAACAATTAGTGGTTCATGGTAAAGAGCACGATGGCCATGATCAAGTAAATAATATTTTTTACCAACATTTTATCCAACGATTTTTGCCTATCTATCAATACCAATTTTGGATGATTGTATTGGCTGTGATAGCTCATTTTACATGTGCTTATACCCTATTGGTAAAAAAGAATTATCGACAACATATTGTCGAGATTGCATTTTTAGCTACTAGTATTTTTTGGTTTTTTACACTCGCCCCTTTTTATAGATATACACCTATTTTAATTATCTTATTATACCTGCATTTGCCCGAAATGTATAAACGCTTTTTATCTTTAGCCGGATTTTTACGCATTAGTTTTAGGGCTGCTAAAATTTGGCAATTGGCCCTTATGGCTTTATTTATTGGCTATTGTAGCCTACCATTTTTTATCAGAAATGGCGTAGCAATACAACAAAGCGAGCAGCGCAACGAGTATGATGCCTACCAATGGATAAAGGAAGAAATTAAACAAGCCCCCAACGAAAAAATATTAATTATAGACGAACCGATTGCATTTTATTACGCCATGCAACATGGCAACATTGCTTATACCTTGCCTCATGCAATTAAAAAGTTTCGTTTTGAAAATTACGACAGGGTATTTTATTTAACGCAGCGAGCAGCTCCGGCACAAGCCGATAGTATTGCGCAATATATGCCTTTGAGTAATTCAAATCAGTCTAGCATTTTCAAGAAAAATATCATCACCTACCAAGGCATGCGATTGTACCAAATTCAATCGGAACAAGCCTTACAAAACCTTTATAGAAAATAATATGTTATTAGTTGCCAAAAATATCAGTAAATCTTACGGCAAATTGGCCGTTTTAAAATCAGTAGATTTAAGCATAGCTGCTGCCGAAATTATTGCGATAGTTGGCGCTTCGGGTGCAGGAAAAAGCACGCTTTTGCATTTATTAGGCACCCTCGATAATACAGATACCGGCAGTATTATTTTCAATGGTACCGATTTTACCCAATTAAACGACAAAGCCCTTAGTGCATTTAGAAATAAACACATGGGTTTTATTTTTCAATTTCATCATTTATTACCCGAATTTACCGCTTTAGAAAATGTGTGTATACCAGCTTATATTGCTAAAGAAAATAAAGCGGATGCAGATGCCAGAGGCTTGAAACTACTTACCCAATTAGGTTTAGCAGATCGAGCAGAACATAAACCCTCGGAGCTTTCGGGTGGTGAACAACAACGTGTTGCTATAGCACGTGCATTAATTAACAATCCTGCTATTATTTTTGCCGACGAACCAACCGGAAATTTGGATTCGAATAATGCAAATGAAATTAACGAACTGTTTTTGAAAATTAGAAAAGAAATGGGTGTGGCCATTGTAATTGTAACGCACAATAGCGCACTAGCAAGCATTGCAGACCGACAACTTCATATGAAAGATGGAAATTTAATTGCTTAAATTTTCTTCTTCATAAAATAGCGGTAATCTATATAGTATAATACTTTTAAAGTAAGTTGATTGTTTTGCGGCTGCGCAAATGTATTAACTAAACTCCCTGCAAACTGACTGCCTGCAAAACGGCGATTCGAAATTAAATTTCCAAAATCACTGACATTATTTTTCCAAACAATAATTAAATCACTACCAGGAGCAAATCGCCAGCTGTAGACCAAGTCTGCGTTGAAAAAACTCACATTTCGATTATTATTTAATTGGTAATTAGTCGTATCGGCTATTAAATTTCCTGCCTCGTTTAACAACATATATCTGTTTATCGATACCGTGCTCCAATAATATCGCAAACGTAAAGTAAGCGAAGTGTTTTTATTGAAAATATAAGAAGAACTAAACAAGTTTTCTTGCGTGCGCACATTTCTAAATGCAAAATAAATTAAATCGTCGTTGATTTTAGCAGCAAAGCCCTGCCCTCCTATATCTTGGTTAAACGAGAAATTATTGCTTAACCTTAAGCGATTCGATACCCGCAACATGGGCGTAATGTTGAAATAGATGTATTTACCTTTTGCAGTAAAATCTCGAAAATATCCGGCAGAAGCATCGATGGCTAATCGTTTACGGTAATCGCTAGAGATATCAGTTTCCACGCCCATAAAGTTTGGAGAAATAAATTTACGACCAAATGTTCTAGGCTCATAAATATCATGATCGCCAAATGGTTTCACATATACAGAAACGCCATGATAAATGAAATTTTTAAACACATTCCAAAAAGCGGCATTAAAATCAAATGATTGGAATTGTTTGGTTCTAAATGTTGTGGAATAGGAAGAATTAAATCTATATCCGTGCTTTTGTGTTCGGTGCGAAGGTTTAAATTCTTGATAAGACAAATTTAAATAATGCGTAATTTCATCGGGGCTCTGCAATAAGGCTAAATCATTGGGATTGTAGGTATCACTTTCGATATTAGTTAACAGAGCA
>CAIKLP010000023.1 GCA_903828245.1 uncultured bacterium
ATCCTGAGCAGCTTGCATCACAGCGTCATCACATGACTTTTGCAAACGTTCGATATCCGACTTAGCTAATTCCTTCGCAGTAGAATCAATTTTATGTTGCATGGTAGCTTCATCCATGCCAGCATTACCGCCACAAGAAGCAAGCGCAATTGTAGCGCCAACAATTAATACAGCTATTTTTTTCATGTTATATTGTGTTAGTGGTTGATAAATTATTCTTCAGTTTTTTCAGCTTTAGCAGCATTGATGATAGAATCTGCTTTCGCCATTACTTCGGTATGCATACGTTCTTCACACTTTTTAGCAATTTCTGCTTCAGCATTTTTGATAAGTGCTTGTTTAGTGCTGTCAACTTTTTTGTCAAATTCTGCACCAACAACAGGGGCAGGACCTTGATTACATGAAGCCACGGCGCAAATAGCTCCCGCAACTACAACATACGTTAAGAATGATTTCATTTTAAAAAATGGTTTTAATTTGAACAAAATTACTACGTTATAAGCAATTTAAACTGCAAAAGTTTAAAAGTTAGAAACTTAAGGCTGTGTATAAACCTATATCAAAGCCTTGTCCCATTGCTCCAGAAACGAGCGGTAAGACGTCATTGGAATTGATACCTATCTTAAACTTGGAGAATTGTAATGCCGTAAAGAAGCCGTATTTCAATCGATCATCTCCGTTATACAATACGTTTGCTCCTACTTGCCAAATATTCTTAAGATTAAACATGTAAGCCGCTGAAACAGTCGCTTTCTTCGAAGAAATAAGGTAATTAGACTTAAATCCATAAAGAGCGGCAGCAGAAATGGAATGCTTGTAATAAACCACGTCCTTACGTTTGGCCTCTCCTAATTTATAGGTAGCCTGCGCAATTAATTTCCCTCCTAGTGCAACACTATACGGCTTATATTCAATCGATGGCAAGAGCAACTTTTTAAAGCTATCTAACTGCCCTACCCAACTATTTTGACCAGCATTAGTGGTAGACGCATTATACCCTTCGTAAACCACTGCATTGTGATTGGAAACAACGAAGGATCCCTTTTCAAAATTGATTTTACCCAAATCAATCACGCCGACTTCCACTGAAAAATTGGCTCCGTGAGCGATTTTCAAACCAAAATCATAGCCCAATCCTTTTCCAGAACGTTGCAAGACAGAACTAAAAATTTGCTGTGGGGTAATATTAAAGTTGGCAGTCGTGGTACTCGTATCTCCAAATCCATTAAAGGCTTGATTTAAAATTGCAGTATCGATTGGCAGACAAACTTGCGCATCATAATTAAACCCAAACTTAATTTGACGACCATCAGGCGAAGTGTATAAACTAATCGCATTTTCATTCAAGTTAACACTCGCAATTCCATTTAAACGACGCACTCGCACTGCTGGACGAAGGCTCCATTTCGTGGATGGAATTTTAAAACTAGCAGCCCCAGCAAGTGCGTATTCAGAATAATTCAAAAATTGAATCGCAGGTGTAAGGATTAAATATTTCCCAGCATATGGCTTGTTACCTTGTAAAATCATTCCAAACAAATCATTATTGAAAGAAACATTAAACTGCGTCACTTGACGCGAAGAAAAGCCTACAGAAAAAATTGGCGGTAAATCCTTATGCTTTC
>CAIKLP010000024.1 GCA_903828245.1 uncultured bacterium
CCCAAGCAACACCTGGTACAATGATACGGCACAATCCCACACCGCAATGCAGCCTTATTTCGAAAAAGCAGCAGCAAGCACCTCCAAAAACAAATGGTTGAAGCGTGCCTTATTCGACGATGCATTTTTAACATTTAATTCCGAGCAAGCAAGCATCAATATTAATTACTTACCGACCTTTAGCATTGGAAAACAGTGGGGCAGCAGCGCCACAAAAGACAACCGTAATTTGTGGAACAATACCAGGGGCTTTCAAGTAAACGGAAAAGTAAACGATAATTTTTCTTTTGATTTACAAATATTTGAAAACCAAACTTTGTTTCCATCGTATTTAGATTCAGCTATTTCAACAAGAGGAGTAATACTAGGGCAAGTATATTCAAAAGGAAAAAATCCAAACAGCAATACATTTGACTACCAATATTCCGTAGCGCACATCGCCTACCAAAGTGGCAATTTTTCATTTGTGCTGGGCAACGATAAATTATTTATAGGCGATGGTTACCGCTCGGTGATACTATCGGATGTAGCAGTGCCTTATCCTTATTTCAAAGCAACTTACGCTTCAAAAAAATTACAGTACTCAGCAATTTACATGCAGCACACCGATGCAACTGCGCCGATACTATCAGAAGTATTGGGCTTGCAAAAAAAATGGTCGGTGATGCATTATTTAGATTGGAATATTTCTAAAAAATTAACGATTGGTTTATTTGATGCCGTAGTTTGGCAAGACGCCGACTCTAGCGGCAAGCGCGGCTTTGATGCCACTTATGCCAACCCGATTATATTTTTGCGCGCAGCAGAATACAATACCGCATCTTCAGACAATGCGCTGGTAGGCTTAACCCTTAAATACAAATTGAACAGCAGTACCAAAATATATGGTCAATTGATGCTCGACGAATTAAAGGTATCGGAATACACGGCTATCAAAGGATGGTGGGCTAATAAATTTGCGATGCAATTGGGCGTAAAATCGGCGAAGGTTTTTGGTTTCAACAACACCTTTGGTTTTACCGAAATCAATTTGGCTAAACCATATATGTATACGCACCGTAATTCGCAACGCAGCTATTCGCATTTTAACGATGCCCTAGCACACCCACTGGGCGCGAACTTCATCGAGTCGGTTTCGCGCTTGGAGCATCAGTACAAAAACTTCAGAAGTTATTTACAAATAAATTATGCACGCTATGGCGCCGATTCTGCTACTGGTAATGTAGGTAACAATATTTTACTTTCTTATAATACACGCAACTCCGAATACGGCAATAAAATATTGCAAGGCGTAAATTCGAGTTTACTATATGTAGATGCGCGATTGGCTTATGTAATTAATCCCAAAGTAAATTTTTGTGTAGAGCTGGGTTATGTATACCGCAACCAACAAACTGCAGGGCAAGTTAATAAAGCAAACTTATTTACATTGGCACTCAAAACTGGATTTAGAAATTTGTATTGGGATAGGTAGGAATTATTCCTCGTCGCCATAATAAGCAGGCTCTGAACCTGCTTCGCGCCTCGATACCCAGAAATTATTGAAGCCCAAGCCAACTTGAATATCGATCATTTCTTGTTGCAACATTTCTAAAATGGCTAAGAAAGAATACACTAATTGTACGCGGTCTTTACTTTCTTTTAAAATGGTTTCGAAATTTAATTTTTCGTTACTCAACAACAAACGGCTTACATAATTTTTTTGTTCTTCAATAGAATAAGGATATTGAAGAACGGTATGTTTTACTTCTTCGGGTTTATTGTGGAATCTGTTCCAGACTTTATGATACACCGTAAGCAAACGATACAAATCTAGCGTTTGCAATTCGTCTTCTTGACTCGCATTTTCGCGCACCAATTTAAAATCGGTACCGAAATTTCCTTTACGGTATTGCTTGGTTCTTTCTTCTTGTAAAAATTCTAAATCAAGCGAAGCTTCTTTGAAAAGTTTATACTCCAATAATTTTTGGATTAAATCTTTACGCGGATCTACTTCGTTACCTTCGGCATCAATTTCTGGACGAGGCAATAACATGCGCGCTTTGATTTGCATTAAACGCGCCGCTACTAAAATAAATTCGCTGGCCAGTTCGATGTTCAGGGTAGTCATTTCTTCGATATAACGAAGAAAATCGTTGGTGATTTGGGCAATTGGAATATCGTAAATGTCTAACTCGTCGCGCTCAATAAAAAAGAGCAACAAGTCGAAAGGCCCTTCGAACTGTGGGATTCTAATGGCAAACTTTTCTTTTATCCAATTCATAAGCCACGAAAATAGTAATTTTTTTGCTCCCTAGAATGGAAATTTATTGGAATTTTAAAACAATTTGCCGTATTTTACCTTATTAGCCTATTATAGTTGGACAGCGCAATACATGAATTTATTACCCCATATCAATTCCCCTTCCGATTTACGCAAACTACCTGAAAATCAGTTAAAAGATTTTTGTGAAGAGCTGCGTCAAACCATTATCGATCAAGTATCGGTAAATGGCGGACATTTTGGAGCCAGTTTAGGGGTAGTAGAATTGACAACTGCGCTACATTATGTATTCAATACCCCACACGATCAATTAGTTTGGGACGTAGGGCATCAGGCTTATGGCCACAAAATTTTAACAGGCCGTAAAGCCGTATTTCATACCAATAGAATTTATAAAGGCATTAGCGGTTTTCCAAAACGCTCCGAAAGCGAATACGATACTTTTGGTGTAGGACATTCCTCAACATCTATATCTGCTGCATTAGGAATGGCAGTAGCTTCGCAATACAAAGGCGATAGCAATCGTCAACACATTGCCGTTATTGGCGATGGCGCCATGACAGCTGGAATGGCTTTCGAAGCCATGAACCATGCAGGGGTTTCTGGCGCTAATTTATTAGTGGTATTGAACGACAACTGTATGTCTATCGATCCTAACGTGGGCGCGCTTAAAGAATATTTAACAGACATTACCACTTCGCATACCTATAATAAAGTTCGCGAAGATATTTGGAAATTATTAGGCTTGGTAAGCAAGTTTGGTCCCAATGCACAAGAAATTGTAAAGAAAGTAGAGAAAGGTTTGAAAGGCGCTTTGCTTAAACAAAGCAATTTATTTGAATCGCTTAACTTCCGATATTTTGGTCCGGTAGATGGCCACGATGTAGATCATTTAGTAAAAGTATTAGCCGATTTAAAAGACATACCCGGTCCGAAAATTTTACATTGCTTAACGGTAAAAGGAAAAGGCTTTGCACTGGCAGAGCAAGACCAAACCAAATGGCATGCGCCAGGTTTGTTCGATAAAATTACCGGCGAAATAAAAAAGAGTACTTCGACTACACCACAGCCACCAAAATACCAAGATGTATTTGGTAATACGCTGTTAGAAATGGCGCAAGCCAACGAAAAGATTATGGGCGTTACGCCGGCTATGCCAAGTGGAAGTTCTTTAAACATTATGATGAAAGCCATGCCAGACAGGGCTTTCGACGTGGGTATTGCAGAACAACATGCGGTTACTTTTTCGGCAGGTTTAGCTACGCAAGGTTTAATTCCTTTTTGTAATATTTATTCTTCGTTTATGCAGCGTGCTTACGATCAAGTATTGCATGATGTAGCATTGCAAAATTTAAATGTGGTATTTTGTTTAGACCGCGCAGGTTTAGCAGGTGCCGATGGTCCAACGCATCATGGGGCTTACGATATTGCTTACATGCGTTGCATTCCAAAAATGACGATTGCCGCACCAATGAACGAACAAGAGTTGCGCAATTTAATGTATACCGCTTCGCAAGACAACATGGGGCCCTTTACCATTCGCTATCCTAGAGGTAACGGGGTAATGGTAGATTGGAAAACACCATTAGAAATTTTACCAGTAGGCAGCGGCAGAAAAATTAAAGAGGGAGAAAAAGTAGCCATCTTAACTTTAGGCCACCCAGGAAATTTTGCAGTCGAAGCCTGCGAACAATTAGCCAAAGAAAATATATTTCCAGCACATTACGACTTACGATTCGCTAAACCATTAGACGAAAAAATGTTGCGCGAAGTATTCGAAAACTATACGCACATTATTACCGTAGAAGACGGCTGCTTACAAGGCGGCGTAGGTTCTGCAGTATTAGAATTTATGGCAGATCACCAATTAAACGCCATTGTTAAACGCTTAGGTATTCCCGATCAATACATCGAACACGGCGAACAACCAGAACTCTGGAAAGAATGCGGCTTCGACGCAGAGGCAATTGCCGCAGCTGTTAGGGAAGTTTATTAATTCTACGCCTTAGCTATCGCTCCAACAAAAAGTTTATTACTACCGGCTTGTTGCAAAACTTGTGCAGCACTTACCAAAGTAGCACCAGTGGTGAGTACATCGTCTAATAATAAAATATTTTTTCCTTTGATGGCGCTTGTTTGCGCAAGGCTAAAAACACTTTCCATATTTTCGAAACGCTGAAACCTATTTTTTTTGGTTTGACTTTGGGTGGCAACACTTCTAATAAGAACCCCATTGACAATAGGAATTAGTAAAACGCTAGCCATGCCGCGGGCAATGGCATCGCATTGGTTATAACCCCTAAATTTAATGCGCGATGGGTGCAAGGGAATTGGAATAATTATTTCGACGGCAGCAAAGCGCCCTTTGCTTTGCAAGCTATAAGCAAATTGTTCGCCGAGCCATTCGCCAATATTTTCTTTTTGCTGGTATTTGAGTTGATGCAATAAATGTTGGGTGCTCGATTTTTTCTGAAAGAATAAAAAACTGGCGGCAGCAGTAATAGACACTTTGCCCCAAAAAAGTTTTTCGCTGGCATTGTTTTCAAAATCACATTCTCCGCTCAAAGGCAAGCTCGCTCTGCAATACACGCAAACCACCTCTTCGTTTTCGTATAAATGATTGCCGCAACCCCCACACAATTTAGGGTAAAGTAATTCCGAGAAATTTTGTAAATATTGGAAAAGCAAAAACATGCACAAAGTTAAGCAGCGCAAAAGCACAGCTCAACTGCATACTTAGTACTTAATCGTTTGCTTTAGGAGCGTGCTCTTTGATGGCCAATTGTCCACAAGCCGCATCAATATCTTTTCCTCTGCTCCGGCGAATATTGGTGATCACGCCATTGCGTCTTAAATAATCGGCAAAAGATTCTACTTTATCTTCTTGGGCATTGATATATTCGGCAAGTGCAATCGGATTATATTCGATGATATTTACTTTACAAGGAATGTGCGCGCAAAATTCAACTAACTCGCGGGCATCTTCAATTTCATCATTCACCCCGCTAAATATAATGTATTCGTAGGTTACCGGGTTTTGTGTTTTTTCGTAATAATATTTTAAAGCATCGGCAAGGGCGGCTAAAGTATTACTCTCATTGATGGGCATGATTTCATTTCGTTTGGCATCGTTAGCCGCATGCAGCGATAAAGCCAAATTAAATTTCACTTCGTCTTCGCCTAATTTGCGAATCATTTTAGCAATGCCGGCCGTGCTTACCGTAATTCTTTTATAAGACATATTCAATCCATCTTCTGCCGTAATGCGATCAATCGATTGCAATACATTGGCATAATTTAAGAGCGGCTCGCCCATGCCCATGTATACAATATTGGTGAGCGGTCTGTCGTAAAAAGAAGTGGATTGTTCGTTCAATAAAACCACTTGATCGTAAATTTCGTCGGCATTTAAATTTCTTTTGCGATCCATATAACCTGTTGCGCAAAATTTGCAAGTTAAACTGCAACCCACTTGCGATGATACGCAAGCCGTCATGCGGTCGGTATTGGGAATCAACACACCTTCTACTAAATTGCCATCGGCCAAGAGAAAACCGTTTTTAATGGTGCGGTCTTTACTTTTCTGGTAACTTTGTATGCTTACGGCATTGATCACATAATGTTGCTCGAGCTGCGTGCGCAATTCTTTCGATAAATTACTCATGCTCTCGAACGAGCGCGCTGATTTTTTCCAAAGCCATTCGTACACTTGCTGCGCCCTGAAGGGCTTTTCGCCCATGCTAACAAAGGCTTCTTTCAATGACGGTAGGCTTAGGGCTCGTATATCTTGCTTAATTTCTTGATTTTCCACGGCGTAAAATTAGTTATAACAATTTGGATTTAGAATTTATCTTTGGGCATGCGTAAAATAACTGCCGATATCCTCTTTCCGATGAACCAAAGCCCAATAAACAATGGCGTTTTGGTTTTGAATGATGCGGGAGCCATCGAAGCTATTTTACCCAATGCCGATGGTTTAATGGAGGTCGAAGTATTGGAAGGCTATTTAGCGCCAGGTTTTATCAATAGCCATTGCCATATAGAATTATCGCATTTGCATAATAGCTTGCCCGAGCAAACAGGTATTGTCGATTTTATTTTAGGCGTACAAACTAAGCGCAACAGTTTTTCGGAACAAGATATTTTAGCCGCAGCTTTAAAAGCCGATGCGCAAATGCAAGCCGAAGGAATTGTAGCAGTAGGCGATATTTCAAATAATTTATCGAGCATTGAAATTAAAAAACAATCCCCGATTTTTTACCATACTTTTTTTGAAGTATTAGGTTTTGATCCGGCGCGTGCAGAAAAAATTATAATGGATGCTTTGCAAATGCAAGCAGCCGCAAAGCTAAGCCATTCGAGCATTGTACCGCATGCACCTTATTCGGTTTCGACTAAGTTGATGCAAGTGATTGCAGCATTAGCCAATAATCAAACCATCAGTATTCATAACCAAGAATCTGCGGCAGAAAATATTTTTATGCAAAATGCCAGTGGAGATTTTACGCGTTTATACGAAAAATTTAATATCGATATTTCGCATTTCGAAGCTGGATTTGATTCTTCGCTTGCATCTTATATTCAATCATTTCAATCGCAAAAAATGGGATTGGTTCACAATACTTATCTATCTCCCGCAGATATGGAACTCGCCAAACAATCGGGTAACGAAATATATTATGTGATTTGTGCCAATGCCAATCTATTCATCGAAAATAAATTACCCGATATTTCGTTCTTACAAGCAGCAGGTGCAAATATTTGTTTGGGTACCGATAGTTTAGCCTCGAACCATAGTTTGTCTATGTTAGCCGAAATAAACACCATTCGGGCAGCTTACCCGCAAATACCTTTGGCCGAGCTATTACAATGGGCTACGCTCAATGGCGCAGCATTTTTAGGAATGGGCGATCAATTGGGTGCGTTTAAAATAGGAAGCAAGCCTGGTATTAATTTAATGAATAAAGATTTAAAAAGCTTAAGGGTAATTGCCGCGGCATCCACCCAAAAAAATTATATTTGAGCAATGAATAAAACAACCAAATTTCTTTCTTTTTTATTACTGGCGATTTTATTTTTTGCTTGTAAGCCCGAGCAGCTCATTACCACCGATCCATCGGCTAAAATTACTTTTTCTAAAGACACCGTTTTATTTGATACTGTTTTTACAACCGTTGGCAGCGTAACCAAGCGTTTTGTGATTTACAATAAAAATAAAAACGCCATCAATATTTCGAATATTCATTTAACCAACGAAAATGATTTTGCGACTTACCGTTTAAATGCCGATGGTATAGCTGGAAACAATATTGCCGATCTCGAAATAAAAGGCAACGATTCTGCTTTTGTTTTTGTGGAAGTAACGCTCAAAGCCAATGCAGCCGAGCGTCCGTTCTTAATTGCAGATTCTATTCAGTTTACGTATAACGAGCAAAAAGCGCAAGTGCAATTATTATCGTATGGACAAAATGCGCATTTTTATTCAGACAGTATTTTAACCGGAAACATTATATGGGCCAACGATTTACCTTATGTAATTTATGGGGGAATTTTAGTAGACAGCTTAAGTAAATTAACCATTGAGCCAGGGGTAAGAATTTATTTACATCAAAACGCGGTGATGTATGCCAAAGGCACCATCGAAATGAATGGTACCGCAACCGATTCGATTACTTTACAAGGCGACCGCAGAGAAAGCGAATATTATAATGAGCCGGGGCAATGGAGTTGCGTGCAATTTTTACCTGGCAGTGTAAACAATAAAATTTCTTATACCACCATTAAAAATGCAGTCTATGGCGTAGTGGTTGGAACCTACCCGTTGTATGGTGTGCAGCCGACTTTACAAATCGAAAACTCGATTATTAAATACAGCATGGTTACGGGTATTTTTGGTATCAGTGCTAAAATAAACGCCTATAATAATTTGGTTTTTGCTTGTGGGCAATATGCTTTTTTTGTGCAGTTGGGTGGCGACTACGACATGGTACACAATACTTTTGCGCAAACCAATAACTTTACCAATAGACAAACTTCGGGTGTAACCCTGACCGATTATTTAAAATATAATTCGCAGGTTTATATTGGCAATTTAAAATTCAGATTGCTCAACAATATTATGTGGGGAAATTTGCGAGATGAATTATTTATTGATTTTAAATCTGGCGCATTACCGATGTACACTTTGAGTAATAACTTAATGCGCAGCAGTAATTCGGACTATAACAGCAATAATATTTTAAACCGCGATCCTTTATTTGCCAATCCAAGTATTACACTCGCAATTAACGAAAACGAAGATTATCATTTAAAGCAAACGAGCCCCGCTATTGGCTTTGGGCAGGTGATAAATGGTGGCCCCGCGATTCCTTTTTTATTCGATATGGATGGAAAAAATCGTAGCAACCCCTCAACGATTGGTTGCTACGAATAATTTTTATTTGTATAAAGGGAATTGCTTCATCCAAGCATTCACTTCTTTTTTCACTTTCGCAATTACTTTTTCGTTGTCTTTATTCATCAACACGCGATCAATAAAATCAACAATTTGATCCATGTGTTTTTCTTTTAAACCACGCGTAGAAATTGCCGAAGTACCTACACGGAAACCCGAAGTTACAAATGGAGATTTATCATCAAATGGTACCATGTTTTTATTAACGGTAATATCTGCCAGTACCAAAGAATTTTCGGCTTCTTTACCTGTTACATTTTTATTGCGCAAATCGATAAGCATTAAATGATTATCGGTGCCACCAGAAATGATTTCGTAACCTCTTTTGTTAAATGCTTTGGCCATGGCTTTGGCATTTTTTTGAACTTGTAAAATATATTTGAAATAACCTTCGCTTAAAGCTTCGCCGAAAGCAATGGCTTTAGCCGCAATGACATGTTCTAAAGGTCCACCTTGTGTGCCCGGAAACACCGCGCCATCTAGCATCGCAGACATCATTTTAATTTCGCCTTTAGGTGTTTTAATTTTCCATGGATTTGGAAAATCTTTTCCCATCATAATGAGTCCACCACGCGGGCCTCTTAGCGTTTTATGCGTAGTTGTAGTTACAATATGACAATGTGGAAGTGGATCATTTAATAAGCCACGCGCAATTAAACCAGCTGGATGCGAAATATCGGCTAATAATAAAGCGCCAATTTTATCGGCCATTTTACGCATGCGTTTATAATCCCAATCTCTAGAATAAGCAGAAGCACCACAAATAATTAATTTTGGTTTTTCTTTCATGGCTGTTTTTTCAAAAGCAGCATAATCTATTAAACCTGTTTTTTTATCGACCCCATAAAAAGAGGGTTGGTATAATTTACCCGAAAAATTTACCGGCGAACCATGGGTTAAATGCCCACCATGTGATAAATCGAAACCTAAAATTTTATCGCCTGGATTTAATACCGCAAGCATTACTGCAGCATTGGCTTGCGCACCAGAGTGTGGTTGAACATTGGCCCATGCGGCACCAAATAATTCTTTTGCACGATCAATCGCTAATTGTTCTACTTGATCGACAATTTCGCAACCGCCATAATAGCGTTTGCCGGGTAAGCCTTCGGCGTATTTATTGGTTAAGCAAGAACCTTGCGCTTCCATTACTTGTGTGCTCACGAAATTTTCGGAAGCTATCAATTCAATGCCTTCTTCTTGGCGTGCTAATTCTTGGTCAATTAATTTGAAAATTTTGAGGTCTCTTTTCATGCTAAGGGTTATTTGGATGGGTATTTTCAGGCCTAAAAATAGCGATTTTTTAGAAATATTAACTACGCTTTATGCTAAACTAAAAATATTGTATCTTCGATGCATAAACTAAAGGAATTGCGCGAGTTTAACTGGCCTTTTCTTCCAACAAAAAATGAAAGCAATTATACCGGTAGCCGGAATTGGTAGCAGACTTAGACCACACACGCACACACAGCCCAAGGCTTTGGTGCCCGTGGCGGGCAAACCAATTTTAGGCCATATCATCGACAGCCTAAGTGAAGTAGGCATCAAAGATTTTATTTTTGTAATTGGCTATTTAGGCGATAAAATTCAATCTTATATTACCGAAAAATACCCGCATTTAAACCACGAATTTGTGGTGCAAGCGCAAAAAGAAGGCATCGGCCACGCCATCTGGACGGCCAAAGATTTAATCCAGGCCAATGACGAAATTTTAATTGTTTTAGGCGACACCATTTTTGATGTCGATTTGGCCAGTGTGCTAGATTTACCTTGTTCGGCAGTTGGGGTGCGCAAAGTAGAAGATCCAAGTAATTTTGGAGTCGTAGAATCCGACGACGACGGTTACATTACGCATTTAGTAGAAAAGCCAACCATTCCAAAATCAAACATGGCCATGGTGGGTTTATATAAAATTAAAGAAGCTTCGGCTTTAATGAATGCACTCGATTACAATATTCAACACGATATTAGAACTTACAACGAGTTTCAATTAACCGATGGCCTGATGCACATGATTGAGCAAGGTTCGAAAATTAAAACTTTTAAAGTAGAAGATTGGTACGATTGCGGGCGTAAAGAAGTATTGCTTTCGACCAATGCGATGTTACTTAGCAGAGAAAAAAATCCGGTCACTACTTTTGATTTTCCCAATACGATTATTATTCAACCCGTAAATATTCCAGCTAATTGTCGCATTCAAAATTCGATTATTGGCCCCAATGTTTCCATTGGCGAAAATACTTATGTAGATCATTCGATTATTAAAAATTCGATTATTGGTTCATTTTCGCAATTAGAAGATGTGGTATTGTTCGATTCGCTAATCGGCAACGATGCATCTTTAAAGGGTTTGAGCCAGAGTTTAAATTTAGGCGATAGTACCGCCATTAGTTTTTCATAAATTATTCATTCAAAAAATTACAGACCTTGAAAAAGTTTTTATTCCTAATTGTTTTGAGCGCAAGTATATCGAGCGCATTTGCACAAACTACTTTTCGTAAAAAAGTAATTCATAAAACTTTAAATGTATTAGTAGAAGAATACGATACCAAAGATTCGGCCAGTACTTTTAAAACCGGTTATTATGCCCGTTACAATACCAAGTATGGTACGCCAAGTAAAGTAGGGTCTTATGCCGATAACCAACGCAGTGGCATTTGGACTTTTTATACCGACAGTATGAAAACTTATTTCAAATACAATTATTCAACTGGATTAATTTTGTTTTCAAAACCAGATACCTTGGCTAAATATTTTTTAGAGCAAGCCGAAGTTGACACTAATTTTTATAAAGACTTAACCCAAGTGCCTATGTTTGTGGGTGGTGCGGTAGAGTTCAAAGATTTTATTACCGCTAATTTGCGTTACCCTAACATTGCTAAAGAAAACGAAATTACTGGAAAAGTAATTACTAGTTTTTATATCGGCCCCAATGGTTACATAGAATTTCCGAAAATTATTAAAGGCATTGGTTATGGTTGCGACGACGAAGCTTTGCGCATTATTAAATTAATGCCGCGTTGGGTACCCGGCCGTAAACAAGGCGAAGTAAGACAATTGTATTACATGACCTTTAACTTCGGCCCGAAAAAATAATTTTGTGTGCTTATATTAAATGCCGAAACGGTAAGCGTAATTTTTAAGGATGAAAAAACATTTCAATATTACCGTAACTGGAAAAGTGCAAGACGTTTATTACCGCGATTCGACCAAAGCGGTTGCCGATCAATTGGGCATTAGCGGATTTATTATGAATCAAGCAGATGGCAGCGTGTATTGCGAAGCCGAAGGCGATGACTTTATGCTCGACTCTTTTGTAGACTGGTGTAACGAAGGCCCCGAGCGTGCAGTGGTTGAAGCTGTAACGGTAAACGAATCAGAAATGAAAAACTTCAATAATTTTTTAGTCAAAAAATAAATGGCTTCGCTTAAAAAACTCGCATCGCAAACGGCCTACTATGGTTTGAGCAGTATTTTAGGAAGAATGCTCAACTATTTATTGGTGCCATTGCACACGCGTGTTTTACCGCAACAAGATTACGGAGTGATAGGCGAATTTTACGCATACATCAGTTTTATCAATATTATATTTTTATTCGGAATGGAAACGGCATTTTTTAGATTTGCCAGCCAAGCCGAAGACAAAAATAAAATTTATTCGACGGCATTTATTACCGTTGCTTGGATTGCCATTTTATTTTCTTCGGGCATTGCCCTTTTTGCGCAACCCATTTTAACTTGGTTGGCAACCGGAACATTAAACACAAGCGTTTACCAAATCAGCTATGTCTATTTACTGGCGGCTATTTTAGCCATCGATGCTATGACCGCTATTCCATTTGCAAAAATTAGATTGGATAATAAACCAAAGAAATTTGCAGGCATACGCATGGCTAATATTTTAGTGTATGTGTTTTTCAATTTCTACTTTTTGGTTTTTTGCCCTTGGTATGTTGCTAAAAATCCAAGCAGCTTTTGGGTTGCATTTTACCAAGCATCCGATTCGGTATTTTATATTTTTGTAGCTAATTTATTGGCATCGATTACCACGCTGTTATTATTATACAAAGAAATATTGCAAGTGCAATTGCGCGTGGCTATGGATAAATTAAAACCCATGTTGGTTTATGCATTGCCATTATTATTTGCAGGTTTAGCGGGCATGGTAAACGAAACCCTCGACCGAATTTTATTGAAATTTTATTTACCCGGAACCATCGAAAGTCGCTTAACGCAGATTGGCATTTACAATGCGGCTTATAAGCTGAGTATCTTTATGACCTTGGCTACGCAAGCATTTAGGATGGCCGCCGAACCTTTCTTTTTTAAAGTAGCTGCCGAAAGTAATGCCCAACAAACTTATGCCAAAGTAATGCGCTATTATGTGATTGCATGTTGCGCCATTTTCTTAGGGGTAATGACACACCTTAATTTTATCGAAACCTTAATTGGTCCAAACTACCGTTCGGGTTTACATGTAGTGCCTATTTTATTATTGGCGAATTTATTTTTCGGCATCTATATGAACTTATCGATTTGGTTTAAACTTGGCGATAAAACTTATTATGGTTTTTACTTTACGCTCTTAGGTGCAATTATTACTATTGCCTTAAATGTGTATTTAATTCCTATTTATGGTTTTGTAGCTTCGGCTTATACTACGCTAGCTTGTTATTTCATCATGATGTTAACTTGCTATTTTGTGGGTCAAAAACATTATCCGGTACCTTACGAAATTCGAAAAGCTTTCTTTTATTTTGTATTGATGTTGGCCTTTTATTTTTTCGCAAGATCGCTCGAAAGCTTTATTGGCAAAGGGAATCTGCTGTTTTTACAATTAGCGCAAACCGGCATTTTTATTTTATACATCGCCATTGCTTTTATCGAAGATTTTAAAAATAAAAAATTTGCTTAGGTTTTTTGCTTAAGCTTTTCAAAAATTAAATCATGAAAGTAAAAATCATTAACCGCTCAAACAATGCCTTACCTGCTTACGAAACAGCACATGCAGCAGGTTTAGATTTACGCGCACATTTAAGCGAGGCTATGAGCATTGCGCCTATGCAACGCCAATTAATTCCGACAGGTTTATTTATAGAATTACCCATTGGTTACGAAGCGCAAATTAGACCACGCTCTGGTTTGGCTTTTAAAAATGGCATTACCGTTTTAAATTCGCCTGGCACCATCGATGCCGATTACCGTGGCGAAATAAAAGTATTGTTGATTAATTTCTCCGACCAAGTTTTTGTAGTCGAACCAGGAGAGCGAATTGCACAAATGGTTTTAGCGGCTCATGCCCAAATTACCTGGGAGGAAGTAACGCTGCTTTCTGAGACGGCGCGCGGCGAAGGCGGATACGGGCATACAGGCAAATAGCCTATGCTTTGTCGGCTAAATTTCTTATTTTTGCCCATTACCTATTAATCGAAAAATATGAGAATTATTGTACCTATGGCCGGTATGGGAAAGCGCATGAGGCCACATACCTTAACTACCCCAAAACCATTAATTCCAGTAGCTGGCAAGCCCATTGTGCAACGCCTTATGGAAGATATTCATAAAGTTTGCGGACAATCTATCGAAGAGATTGCTTTTATCATTGGCGATTTTGGAGCCGAAGCAGAACAAAATTTAATCAAGATTGCCGAAAGCTTAGGTGCTAAAGGAACTATTTACCATCAACACGAAGCATTGGGTACGGCGCATGCCATTCATTGTGCTAAAGAAAGTTTAGCTGGCCCCGTAGTGGTTGCTTTTGCAGATACTTTATTCAAAGCCGATTTTATTTTAGACCAAAGCAAAGACGGCATTATTTGGGTGCAACAAATCGAAGACCCTCGTCAGTTTGGCGTAGTGAAAGTGGATGCGAATAATATCATCACCGACTTTGTAGAAAAGCCACAAGAATTTGTTTCGGACTTAGCCATTATTGGTATTTATTATTTTAAAGATGGTGAGTATTTGAAAAAAGAAATCGATTATGTAATCGATAACAACATCACCGAAAAAGGAGAATATCAATTAACCAATGTGTTGGAAAACATGAAAGCCAAAGGCACGCAATTTGCGCCAGGCCAAGTGACAGAATGGTTAGATTGTGGAAATAAAGATGCGACCGTTTTTACTAACCAACGCATTTTAGAATATAACAAAGCAGACGCATCGCTTATTGCAAGCTCTGCACGCATCATTAATTCAGAGATTATACACCCTTGTTTTATTGGCGAAGGCGTAGTGATAGAAAATGCAAAGATTGGTCCGCATGTTTCTATTGGGGATAACAGTAATATTTATTGCGCGATTATTAGCAATAGTATTTTGCAAAAAAATGTAAAAATAAAAGACTCCACTTTTAGCAATTCGATGATAGGAAATTTCGCCGAACTTGCGGGTGTGAGTGGTTCATTAAGCATCAGCGATTACTCGACCATTACTAAATAAAAAAATGTTTAAAGCCAAACCCAGTTTTTTGCAACGCGTACTGTTAATCGGTGTGCTTTGTATGTTATTGGAATGTTTGGCTATTGCTGTTTTTGCGCAAGCTCCAAAAGGGAAAAATAAATTAAGCGAAGCGCAACAAACCAAAGCAGAAATGTTTTTTTTCGAAGGCTTGCGTTTAAAAGCCATATCGGATTACAGCACGGCCATAATTAATTTCGAAAAAACCATTGCCATCGATCCTAATCAAGCGGCGGCTTATTATGAGCTTTCGCAAATGCATTTGAATTTAAAAAACCCTGCAGCTGCATTGCCTTATGCTATTCAGGCCATTAAATTCGAACCAAATAACGAATGGTATTTGATGGCTGCAGCAGAAGCCAGCGAAAAAATGTCGGAATATAAAATGGCCGAAAAGTATTATCAACAATTAGTAAAATTAAAACCTACGCAGGTCGAACATTATTTTTCGGTAGCCAATATGCAATTGGCGCAAAAAAAATATAAAAAATCTTTGCGTACTTACGACGAACTATCAAAACAATTAGGTATAACAGAAGAGATAGCCATTCAGAAAGAAAAAATTTGGTTAAAGCTGAATAAAGTAAATAATGCAGCAGCCGAAATACAAACACTTATTAATCGCTATCCAAAAGAACCTAAATATTATTTATTATTAGCTGATATTTTTTCGGCCAATAATAACTCAGATAAAGCTTTTGCTATTTATCAAAAAGTATTGCAATTAGATTCGAACAATGGCTATGCGCAATTAGAACTGGCAGAATATTATCGCATTAAAAAAGAAGAGTCGCAAGCGATGCGTTATTTGTATAGCGCATTTCAAAATCCACAAATAAACATTGATCATAAAGTAAGAATATTGGCGCCGTATTTTTCGGTGATTGGTAACGAAAGTCAACGTAAACGAGCCTTAGCGTTGGCTAGCTTTTTAATTATAGCGCACCCTACAGAAGCCAAAGCATTTGCTATTTATGCCGATTTACTTTATCAAGACAAACAATTAGATTCGGCTAAAAAAATATATTTACAAACCATTGCACTCGACAAGAGTGTATTTGCAGTTTGGCAAAATTTATTATTATTACAAGCAGAAACACAAGATTACAATGGTTTATTAAAATCTTCTAATCAAGCCATCGAATTATTTCCAAATCAAAATTTTGTATTTTATTTGAATGCTGCAGCAAAATACCAAGCCAAAGATTTTGCAGCAGCAGCCCTTGCGTACCATCAAGCATTAGCCATTACATTTGATAATAAAGAAATGCAAGCGCAAATTTATTCGGGTTTAGGCGATGTGTACAACGATTTAAAACAATACACAAAATCGGATTCTTTTTACAATGCTTCTTTGGCATTGAAACCCGACGAAGTTTTTGTGCTAAACAATTATGCCTATTATTTAGCGTTAAGAAAAGAACAATTACCTAAGGCAGCGCAAATGGCAAAGCACGCAAACGAATTACAGCCTAACAATGCTTCTTTTGAAGACACCTACGCTTGGGTATTGTTTAAAATGGCCAATTACGAGCAAGCTTTAATTTGGATAGAACTGGCTTTATCTCATACCGAAACCCAAACCCCCACCTTAATGGAGCATTACGGCGATATAATCTATTTTTTAACCAAGAAAGACGCAGCTGTTCAAGCCATCGAAAAATGGAAAGCGGCCAAAACTTTAGGAGCAGGTTCGGAGCAATTATCCGAAAAAATAAAGGAAGGGAAATGGATTGAATAAGCGCATACTAACACTACTCTTGTTGTCGGTATTTTTATTGAATGCTTGTCGCGTGGCTAAAACCATTGCGGCTAAAAATAGCAAACCAGTATTAACTGCCGAAGCCAAAGAACGCCTCGATTTTATCAAGGCATTACCTGCGCATCAATTTCAATTTGATTTGCTAACGGCTAAAGCAAAAGTAAGTTTAAAGACCAAAAATCAATCTCAAAATTTAACGATTAATTTGCGCATGCAATCGGCACAAAAAATTTGGATCTCGCTGAATGCCTTGGGCAGCTTAGAAGTGGCGAGGGTCTTACTTAGCACCGATAGTGTAAAAATTCTGAATAGATTAACCAACGAATACAACGAAGGCGATTATAATTATCTTTCGAATATGATTAATTACCCAATTAATTTTGCTTTAATAGAAGCGCTTTTAATTGGAAATATTCCACCCCAAATAGATCCATCAAAATCTAATTTCGAATCGAATGCCGAACAGTTTCAGTTTACGCAAACCGAAGGCAGTAAAATTTTAAATGCGATTTTCCAGAAGTCAATTTATAAGAGTAGCGAATGGAAATTAGCCGATACCTTGACTAAAAATGCTTTAGTGATTAATTACGCAGATTATAAAAATGTGGGGGAGTATTTATTCCCATCTTTGATCAATGTGCAAGCCATTTCGCCAAAAGATATCGTAAAATTGAATATTCAGTTTGTAAAAATTGAAAAAGTAAATAGCTTAGTGTTTCCATTTAATGCCCCCAAATAAGTTGAGATATTTTAAAATAATTGGTTTTTTGTTGATCCTGAGCTTAACTGCTGGGTTAGTTTCGGTTCAAGCGCAGTCTAAAGAAGATTTAGAAAAGCGTAAAAAAGACCTTGCCAAAGAAATTGCGCAAACCACTAAAATTTTAAAAGAAACGCAAAAAAATAAAAAGGCTACGCTTTCGCAAATCAATGCGCTGAAAAAGCAAATTCAATTGCGCGAAAATTTAATCAAAACCATTAGTTCGGAAGTGAATGTATTGGCCGGAAAAATTGATGAAACAGCTAGCGATATTTCGCAACTACAGGCCGAGTTAGCTAAACTTAAAAAAGAATATGCCGCCATGGTTCGATTTGCGTATCGCAACCAAAACGCCTATTCTAAAATGATGTTTATTTTTGCTGCCAAAAATTTTAATCAAGCCTATAAGCGTTTAAAATATTTACAAGAATTTTCTGATTATCGTCAAAAACAAGCTGCGCAAATTGAATCTAAAGAATCGCAATTAGAAAATATAAAAACGAATTTAGAAAGCAATAAAAAAGAAAAGACTGGCTTATTACAAGAAGAGCAAAAAGAAAAAGCAACACTCGGTAAAGAAAAAGAGCAAAGGCTGAAAATGGCTAGCCAATTAACGGCCAAAGAATCGAGCTTGAAAAAACAAATTACAGAAAAGCAAAATCAAGCGCGCAAAATGGATCGCTTGATTCAAGATATTATTCGAAAAGAAATTGAAGCGGCGCGTAAAAAAGCAGAAGCCGAAGCCAAAGCAGCGGGTAAAGAAATGCCAACCAGTAGCAAAACGGCATCGAGTAATTTAACCCTTACGCCAGAGGCATTAAAACTGTCGGAAGATTTTATGGCTAACAAAGGTCGCTTGCCTTGGCCAGTAGAAAAAGGAACCATTGTAGAATTTTTTGGTACCCACGAGCATCCAGAAATTAAAGGCGTGATGGTACAAAATAATGGTATCGATATTAAAACAAATGGTGCCGCATCGGTACGTGCTGTTTTTGCCGGAACAGTTTCGGGTGTGATACAAATTCCAGGCGGACTGATTGCAGTCTTAATTAGACACGGAGAATATGTTTCGGTTTATGCTAATTTAAAATCGGTATCGATTAAAAATGGGCAGAAGGTAAACACCAAACAAAATATTGGACAGGCCAATACCGAAGCCGAATTAACAACCGTGGAGCTTCAAATTTGGAAAGGCATGCAAAAATTGAACCCTAAAGATTGGTTAGCAAGGTAAAAAAGCCCTGTTTTCTTCTTTTTTTTTGTTATTTTTGGGTCTAAATTGAACAAAATGAATTCATCAACTTTATTATTATTTAACCTAGGCGGTCAAGAAGTGATCTTGATTGTAGTGCTTGCACTTTTATTATTTGGTGGTAAAAAAATTCCTGAATTGATGCGTGGTATGGGAAGAGGAATCAGAGAATTTAAAGATGCTTCGAATGGTGTTAAAAATGACATCGAAGACAGCATGAAAGATAAAAAAGACCAAAACTAGTTTAATTTCCTTCCTAATTTTTCCAATACATTGAGAACTTATCATTCCTTAGAAGAGGTACGCGCAGACTTATTGTCTTCCGAAACAACCCTGGTTGCTTTGGTCAATTACTATCTTCAAAGAATTGAAACCTATCAACACCTCAATGTGTTTTTGCATGTATACGCCGACGAAGCCCTTAAGCGTGCCGAAGCAATTGATGCCAAGCTGAAAGCCGGTACAGCCGGTAAATTGGCGGGTATGGTGATCAGTATCAAAGACATGATCTGTTACAAAGATCATCCTGTTTCTGCTTCTTCCAAAATCTTAAAAGGATTTAAATCTATTTATTCTTCGACCGTAGTAGAAAGAATTTTAGCAGAAGATGCCATTATTATTGGTCATGTGAATTGCGATGAATTTGCCATGGGTGCTTCGAACGAAACATCTCATTATGGAAATGTATTAAACTTTGCAGATCATTCTTTAGTGCCCGGTGGTTCTTCGGGTGGTTCGGCAGTATCGGTGCAAGCCGATATGTGTTTAGCTTCTTTAGGAACAGATACAGGTGGCTCTATTCGCCAGCCAGCAGCGTTTTGCGGCTTGGTGGGCTTAAAGCCAACCTACGGAAGGGTTTCGCGTTATGGCATAATTGCCTACGCTTCTTCTTTTGATCAAGTTGGTCCTGTTACTAAAAATGTAAAAGATGCGGCTTTAATTTTAGAAGTGATTGCAGGTAAAGATGAATTTGATGCTACGCTTTCTTCTAAAGCAGTTAGCAGTTTTTCTAATTTACAAGCGCCGAAAAAAAATATGCGCATTGCCTATATTACCGAAACCATTGAAACCGAAGGCATCGATCCAGAAATAAAAGCAGCTATGTATAACCGCGTGAAAGCCCTGCAGGCAGATGGTTATACGGTAGAGCCAGTAAGTTTTCCATATTTAAAATATGCCGTTCCTACTTATTACGTATTAACCACCGCCGAGGCTTCTTCGAATTTATCGAGATACGATGGCGTACATTTTGGTTACCGCAGCCCCAATGCAACCGATCTAGAATCTACTTATAAACTTTCGCGTTCCGAAGGGTTTGGCGAAGAAGTAAAGCGCCGAATTATGTTAGGTACTTTTGTATTGAGCGCAGGATATTATGACGCCTATTATGCCAAAGCACAAAAAGTGCGTCGCATCATTCAAGAAAAATCAAACGAAATTTTATCGAATTACGATTTAATCATACTCCCAACCACCCCAACTACCGCTTTTAAAATAGGCGAAAAAACGAGCGATCCAGTGCAAATGTACTTAGCCGATATTTTTACGGTGCAAGCGCCATTGGCTGGCTTACCTGCTATTTCGGTACCCGAAACCACTCATTCTAATGGCTTATCTATTGGCATTCAGGTAATTGGAAAACGCTTTGAAGAGCAAGAAATGCTCGATTTTGCGCATTATTTAACCCAAAACCACTAAAATCGGTCCATTTTAGTTTAAAAACCGTAAATTAGCAGCTTTGGCAGCCTAATGGCTGTTTCAAAAATTATTTTAACCCTAGCGCGCAAGAATGAATTTAAGAATATACCGTATTGCTTTAGTGTGTTTGATGTTTAGCCTATCGGTTAATGTACATGCGCGTAGCATAAATGCGCTTTCGCTGAGTCCAAGTATTGCCTCAGACGACACCTCTTTTGTAATTCCAGAAGTCGATTTGTCGCAATTGAATGTGGCTCCCAAATTTGAATTAGCGGTTTATCAAAAAAGACTAGATTCCTTAACCAAAGACATTCCCCTCGATTACAACGAACATGTACAAGGTTATATTAACTTATATGCATTTCGTCGTCGCGAACAAGTGGAGCGCATGTTGGGTTTATCAGAATTTTATTTTCCGATGGTGGAACGTGTTTTTAAAGAATACAATATTCCAACCGAATTTAAATATTTAGCCATTGTAGAATCGGCTTTAAATCCTTACGCGGTTTCGCCAGTAGGTGCAACGGGTATGTGGCAATTTATGTTTACCACGGGTAAAATGTATAATTTAAAAATTACTTCGCACATAGATGAGCGCCGTGATCCTTTAAAAGCAACCTATGCAGCCGCTAAGTATTTTGTAGATATGTACAAACGCTATGGCGATTGGTTATTAGTAATTGCCGCTTATAACTGTGGTCCTGGAAATGTAAACAGAGCCATCAGAAAAAGTGGAGGAGGTAAAACTTTTTGGGCCATCAGAAATTACTTGCCAGCCGAAACGCGTGGTTATGTGCCCGCTTATATTGCCGCAACTTATATTATGAATTGTGCAGAAGTACATAATATTTACCCAACATATCCTAATTTTAGTTTTATGACCGACACGGTGCAACTCTCGCAGCCAGTGGCTTTCAAAGACATTGTAAAATTATGTGGTATTTCTGCCGAAGAATTAAAAGTGCTGAATCCGATTTTCAAAAAAGATTTTGTGCCAGCTTATAACGAATCCTATGCGATTAAAGTTCCAGCTACTCGAAAAGATATTTTAAGTTTAAATAAAGATTCGCTTTACCGTGCATTTCCCAATAGATTAAATGCAGAATCGATGTTTGTTTTAAACACCGACCCTTTAGCCAATGCGCGCACGGTTTATAAAACACATGTGGTGCGCAAAGGCGAAACGCTGAGCAAATTATCGAACAAATACGATGTAAGTGTTTCGGAAATTAAAAAGTGGAATAAAATTAAACGCAATAGTTTGGCAGTGGGGCAGCGTTTAAGAATTAAACGAGAAATTAAAGCAGTTCCATCTACTACTCCTATACAGTTAATGGCAAAAAATAAAATTAACAAAGTTAAAGAGAGCCCTGTAACCGAGCAAAAACAAGCTATTGCGAGCACCGAAGAACCAGCGGCTAATCCAGTTCAAATCGAAGAAACGCAAATAGTAACAGTAAAGAAAAATAAAACGCATACGGTAAAAGCGGGCGATAATTTAGGAAACATTGCAGCAAAATACGAAGTGAGTTTAGCCGATATTAAAAAATGGAACGACCTTAAATCTTCCAGAATTAATGTGGGTCAAAAAATTACCATTCAAACTTTTGTACAAAAAGCAGTACTTAAAAAATCTGAAGTAAATGTAAGCGAAACAGAAGTTACGGCTAAAGTGCCAAATAGAAACGAAGAAGAAAAATTAGTTTTATACAAGGTAGAAGTAGGTGATACACTTTGGGCAATAGCCAAAAGATTTGAAGGCATGACGATTGAAAAATTAAGGGCTTTAAATAATTTAAAAAGCAACGAATCTTTGAAAGCCGGCATGATTTTAAAAGTGATTAAAAAAGCCTAAAACCCCGAATGCCTTATAATTGCTATTCGGTTTAGCATGAAAGAACAGCGAAGATGAAAAAGACGACACGCAAACAACAAGACGCTTTAGATTATCATTCACAAGGGCGTCCTGGAAAAATAGAAGTAGTTCCAACCAAAGCCACCAATTCTCAAAGAGATTTATCGCTTGCCTATTCTCCTGGTGTAGCAGAACCTTGTTTGGCTATTGCAGACAACATTGAAGATGTTTATAAATATACATCTAAAGGAAATTTAGTAGCTGTTATTAGTAATGGTACTGCGGTATTGGGTTTAGGAAATATTGGCGCCGAAGCATCTAAGCCAGTGATGGAAGGAAAGGGTGTACTCTTCAAAATTTTTGCAGACATAGATGTTTTCGATATTGAATTAAATGTAACCGACGTAGATGAATTTGTGCGCACGGTGAAAGCCATGGAACCCACTTTTGGTGGCGTGAATTTAGAAGATATTAAAGCACCAGAATGTTTTGAAATTGAAAGAAGATTAAAAGCCGAATTGAGTATTCCGGTCATGCACGATGACCAACATGGTACGGCAATTATTTCTGCAGCTGCTTTACTTAACGCATTAGAAATCCAAAAGAAAAAAATTGATAAAATAAAATTGGTCGTGATTGGCGCAGGTGCTGCAGCTATCTCTTGCTCTAAGCTATACGTATCAATGGGTGCACGCCTCGAGAACATTGTAATGATTGATAGAGAAGGCGTGATTCGTGCGGATAGAAAAAATCACATGGACGATACCAAACGTCATTTTGCAACAAAAAGAAATTTACATACACTCGAAGATGCGATGAAAGATGCCGATGCAGTTATCGGTTTATCTTCGGCCAATACACTTACGCCAGCGATGTTAAAATCGATGGCGAAAAATCCTATCGTATTTGCGATGGCCAATCCCGATCCCGAAATTGACTACAACTTAGCGATCAATACGCGCAAAGATTTAATCATGGCTACGGGTCGTTCGGATTATCCAAACCAAGTTAATAATGTGCTCGGCTTTCCATATATTTTTAGAGGAGCACTCGATGTGCGCGCCACAGCCATTAACGAAGAAATGAAAATTGCGGCAGTAAAAGCCATTGCCGATTTAGCAAAATTACCCGTACCCGAAGCGGTTAACTTAGCATACAATCAAAAAAATATCACCTTTGGTAAAGATTATATTATTCCAAAACCTTTAGATTTTAGATTGATCAGTCATGTGGCTCCGGCAGTAGCAAAGGCAGCCATTGATTCGGGTGTAGCGCGTCATAAAATAAAAGATTGGGAAGCTTACAAAGACGAATTAAACAAACGCTTAGGCTTAGACGATAAACTGATGCGTGCCTTAACGGTAAAAGCAAAAGGCGATCCTAAACGAGTAGTTTTTGCAGAAGCCGATAACTACAAAATTTTAAAAGCAGCACAAATTGTAAAAGAAGAAGGCATTGCCATTCCAATTTTATTAGGAGATATAGAAAAAATTCATGCGCTAATAGAAGAACATCAATTAGAATTATCCGATGTGCAAATGTTTGATCCGCGGGTAGAAGATAAAATGGTATCAGAATATGCAGCTTTGTTTTTTGAAAAAAGAAAACGCAGAGGCGTAACCGAATACGAAGCCAAAAAAGCGATGCGTGATAGAAATCATTTTGGCGCCATGATGTTAGACCAAGGAGATGGCGACGCGTTAATTTCGGGATTAACAAAAAATTATCCACTTACCATTCGTCCGGCATTACAAATTATTGGTACCGAAGCCGACACCAGTAAAGTTGCGGGCATGTATTTGATGTTAACCAAACAAGGGCCTATATTTTTAGCCGATACGACGGTAAACATTGATCCGAATGTAGAAGAATTAGTAGAAATTACTAAGCTAGTGGCTAAATCGGTGAATAAATTTAACATCAGTCCACGCATTGCCATGTTGTCTTATTCTAATTTCGGAAACTCCGAAACACCTAACCCGATGAAGGTGCGTAAGGCGGTAGAAATTTTACACCAACAACATCCCGAATTAATTGTAGATGGCGAGATGCAAGCAAACTTTGCATTGAATCCTGCTTTATTAAAAGATAATTTTCCTTTCTCTACTTTAAACGGTGCGCCAGCTAACACTTTAATTTTTCCAAATTTAGATGCTGGAAATGCAGCCTATAAAATTTTACAAGAAATTGGTGGTGCCGAAGCAGTGGGTCCCATTTTAATTGGAATGAAAAAACCAGTTCATATTTTACAATTAGGATCTTCGGTGAGAGAAATTGTAAACATGGTAACCATTGCCGTAGTAGATGCACAATCTAAAGAAGAAAGCGGATTGCAAAAAGTAGCCACCAAAACCAGAAGTTTTGGCGCAAAAATTATTGCAAAAACCATTAATCTGCGTAAATAATGATTTATCATATCAACGGAAAACTAATTAGTAAAAGCCCAACAGAGGTAGTGATTGAAGCAGGGGGCGTGGGCTACTTTATCAATATTTCTTTGCATACCTATTCGCAAATTGGTTCGGAAGAAAACTTAAAATTACATACTTACCTCAACGTGCGCGAAGATGCGCATACCTTATATGGATTTTACGAGGCGACCGAAAGAAGGCTGTTTACACACCTCATTTCGGTATCCGGAATAGGTCCAAATACCGCCCGAATGATGCTTTCCTCTATTTCTCCATTAGAAATTCAGGAAGCCATTATTAAAGGTGATGTACCTCTGGTTCAACGAATTAAGGGAATTGGTCCCAAATCTGCCCAAAGATTGATCTTAGAATTACAAGATAAGTTGAAAAAAGAGGGTCCTAGCACACTTTTATCTGCTCCAATTAACAATACATCGCGAGATGAAGCGTTATCTGCATTGGTTATGTTAGGCTTTAATAAAAATGCGGCCGATAAAGCAATTGATACAGTGATGAGAACTGCAGAAGGCACTATTTCGGTCGAACTAATTATCAAAGCGGCATTGAAAAGTTTATAGTAGGGCCGAGGTATCATCAGCAAAAATTAATTTGAAAAATCAACAAAACATTCCACGCATTTTGCGTTGGATGGTCGGTATAGTTCTTACAATTGCAGTTGCATTCGTTGTTTCATCGGCAGCAGATGCAAGCGTGTTTGCCTATGCCAACCACAATGATTTGTTAGATTCTTCTGCAGTTATTCCGGCGGCCACTTTAACACCCACCAAAAAGAAAATTGATTTAAAAGATCCACCCAATTTAGAGCGTAAAGTAGCTTACGACCCTAATACCAAAATGTATACCATTACCGAAAGCATTGGGGGCAAATTTTATAAAGCGTCCACTTATTTAACTTTCGAAGAATACCAAAAACAAGAAGCGCAAAAAAGTAAATTAGATTATTGGAAATTACGCGCATCGGAAAATACTTTGGTGAGTGGCAATAGTGTAACTCCCAAATTATATATCAATAACCAAGTATTCGATCGCATATTTGGAGGAAGTAAAGTAGACATTCGCCCGCAAGGTACAGCAGAATTAATCTTTTCGGGCCGATTTAACAGAAACGATAATCCATTACTTAGCGAAAGACAACGCAGTACTACGCAATTTGATTTCGATCAAAAAATACAATTAAATGTAACCGGTAATATTGGAGATAAATTAAAAACCTCCATCAATTATAATACCGAAGCAACTTTCGATTTCGAAAATCAAACGAAATTAGAATACACGGGTTACGAAGACGAAATCATTAAAAAAATTGAATTAGGAAATGTTTCTTTACCCTTAACCAGTAGTTTGATTAGTGGTAGCCAAAGTTTGTTTGGGGTAAAAACACAATTACAATTCGGAAAACTAACCGTAACGAGTGTGTTCTCGCAACAGAAATCGGAAAAGAAACAAATTAAAATTACCAACGGTGCGCAAAAAACAGAATTCAAATTTTTAGCAGACAATTACGAAGCCAATAAACATTTTTTCTTGGCGCAATATTTTAGAGACAATTACGATAAAGCGTTAGAGAGTCCGCCCATTGTAAAATCGAATGTTTTAATTTCGAGGGTAGAAGTTTGGGTGACCGACCGATCGCGCAATGGCTTAGATGATACCCGCGATGTTTTAGCGCTCATCGATTTGGGCGAAAACCAACGCATATTTACCACCGATCCCAGTTTCATTACCAGTACCGATCCTTATCCTAATTCCAGTAGCGTAAGTGCTGCAACGCCTTCCAATAACTTACTAGATTTATTACCTCCTTCGGTTAGAACAGTTTCGGACAATACCATCAATACTTATTTTAATGATAAAGGTGGCCCAGATAACTACGCCAAAATAAGGGCAAGAAAATTAACCGATCGAGAATATACCTTCAATGCGCAGTTAGGTTATATTTCTTTGAATGCGCCATTAAACACAGACGAAGTTTTATCGGTAGCTTATCGATATACGGTTAATGGAAAAGAATTTACGGTGGGAGAGTTTGCCAACGAAAGACAAGAAACCAATCCGGCAACTGTTTTAGTTACCAAACTATTAAAAAATGTTTCTTTAAAAACCAGTTTACCAACTTGGGATTTGATGATGAAAAATATTTATTCTTTAAATGCTTTTCAAGTTAATGCACAAGAATTTAAATTAAATATTTTATACCTCGACGAAAAAACATCGAACAATATTAATTTTTTACCCAACGGCCCCGAAACGATTAAAAACTTTCCTTTAATTCAAGTAATGGGTTTAGATAAATTAGATGTTAAACAAACACCTACACCCGATGGCGTATTCGACTTTGTAGAAGGCATAACGGTTAACGCAGCCAATGGGCGAATTATATTTCCTAAAATTGAACCATTTGGTAAATATTTATATGATAAAATGGCGGCAGATGGCGATTTAACTTTGGCTGCAAATACTGCTTTTACCGAGTTATACGACTCCACTAAATTTAGGGCACAACAATTTCCGCGTAAGAATAAATTTACCATTCAAGGTTCTTTTCAATCTTTAAGTAATTCAGAATTTTCTTTGAATGCCATTAATATTCCGCAAGGATCGGTAGTAGTAAAAGCGGGTACCCAATTATTAGTAGAAGGCAGCGATTACCAAGTAGATTATAATATTGGTCGGGTAAAAATTACCAATCAAGGAATATTAAGTTCGGGACAAGCCATTACGGTAGATTTAGAAAGTTCTACTTTGTTTGGTATTCAATCGCGTATGTATTTTGCCTCACGTTTCGATTATAAATTTGATGAGAAATTAACTTTAGGCGGAACCTTGGTTCGCTTAGCCGAACGCCCTTTAACGCCAAAAGTAAATATAGGCGACGAACCCAGTGCAAATAATATGTATGGTTTCGATTTTAATTACCGAAGCGATTCGCGTTTGTTAACTAAATTGGTCGATAAATTACCATTCATCGATACCAAAGCACCTTCGTCGGTTACGATCTCTGGAGAATACGCCATGCTAGACCCTGGGCACGCAGCGGCTTTGAATACCGGCGGTAATACTACTGGAACATCTTACATAGACGACTTTGAAGGCACGCGATCAACCATCGATTTGCGTATGGCAAATGCTTGGAGCATGTCTAGTACACCGGTGATGTTTCCAGAATCAAAATTATTCAACGATTTAAGTTATGGTTATAATCGCGCCAGGTTATCGCATTATCAAATAGATAATTTATTTTTTAGTAGAACCAATACGCTCACCCCTGCACATATTAGAACAGACAAAACACAATTGTCTAATCATTATAATCGCGAAGTGACCGAGCAAGAAGTTTTTCCGAATAAACAAATGCCAACCGGTACCCCTACTATTTTATCTACACTCGATTTAACTTTTTATCCAAAAGAAAGAGGCCCATATAATTTTTCGGTCGATCGTTTGAACGATGACGGTACTTTTAAAAATCCAACAGCCTCTTGGGGTGGTATTATGCGTAGGTTAGAATCGAACGATTTTGAGGCGCTAAATGTTGAATTCATTGAGTTTTGGATGATGGATCCTTTTATTTACAATCCAGGATCTTCTGGTGGTGATTTGTATTTTAACCTTGGAAATATTTCGGAAGATATTTTAAAAGATGGTAGTCAAGCGATCGAAAATGCTTTACCAAAAGATGGTAATCCGGCACGATACGATTCTACTTTGTGGGGAAGGGTTGGGGTAATTCCACCTTTAACAACCGCTTTTGATAACGAAGTTTCGGCTAGACAATACCAAGATGTGGGCTTGGATGGTTTGAACAATGTAGAAGAATCAACTTTTTTCAAAACAAATTATTTAGATGCATTAGTGAATAAATTTGGAAGCAATTCGCCTGCTTATTTGCAAGCAATAGCCGATCCAGCCGCAGATGATTACCACTATTATAGAGGTTCCGATTTAGATGCAGAAAAAGCGAGTATTAAAGACCGCTATAAATTATATAATGCACCCGAAGGCAATTCGCCGACCGAGTCGCAATCGACGGCCAAGACTGGGATTGCCAATACGGCTTCCTCGCCAAATCCAGATACGGAAGACATTAACAGAGACAATGCGCAAAGTGATCGAGATGAATATTTTCAATACCGCGTGCATTTATCGCCCTCGGAATTACAAAACCCCGACGAAAATTCTTTCATCACGGATAAAATTGTAGCGGCAAAAAAATTACCCAATGGAAGAACAGAAAATGTAACTTGGTATCAATTCAGAATTCCAATTGCAAAATATGAAAAACGCGTGGGCGAAATTCAAGATTTCCGTGCCATACGTTTCATCAGAACTTTTATGACCAATTGGTCCGATACCGCAACCCTTCGTTTTGCTAGATTACAATTGGTGCGTGGCGAATGGCGTAAATTAGATCCATCCATCAGACCCGGCGAAGGCACTAACGCCAAGTCTACGGCCATTGTTGATTTATCAACCATCAACATCGAAGAAAATGGAAATCGCATACCTATTCCATATGTATTGCCGCCTGGCATTATACAGGAGCAGAACTTACAAGACATTAGAGGAACATCAAGAATTAACGAGCAAGCCATGGTATTGAACGCTTGTAACTTTAAAAAAGATGACCAAGCCATGGCTTATAAAATTAGCAGTTACGATTTTAGATCGTATAAGCGTGTCGAAATGTTTGTGCATGCCGAAGGCGAAAATGTACGCAACGATGAGATGGCTGCTTTTGTGCGTTTTGGATTAGATTATTCGGATAACTATTATGAATACGAAATTCCTTTAAAAGTAACTTTACCTGGTCAAAAATTGCCAGCAGAAATTTGGCCCGATTATAATAAATTACAAATTCCATTTGCCGTTTTACAATTAGCAAAACAATTGCGTAACAATGCGAAGCTACCTGTAGGCGTCGACTTTGTATATCAAGATGGAAAAAATAAAGTTTGGATTAAAGGAAATCCGGATTTAGGAAATGTGCGTTCCATTGTGGTGGGGGTTAGAAATATTTCCAATATACCAGAAGATCCAAAATGTGTACAAGTTTGGTTTAACGAATTGCGATTAACCGATTTTGATGAAGCAGGCGGCTGGGCTGCAGTTGGGCGAGTGAATGCGCAATTGGCAGATTTAGCCAATGTAACACTTTCGGGTAGTAAAAGCACCTATGGTTTTGGTTCGGTCGATAAAAAAGTATCGGAACGCAATCGTTCCAACGATGTACAAATGGATGTAGCCACTAACATTGAATTGGGTAAATTTTTTCCAGCTTCCGCAGGAATTAAAGTGCCCATGTATGTTAGTTATTCGCAAGCCATTAGCACACCACAATTTTCGCCAGGTAATCCCGATATATTATTGAAAAATGTATTGAGCGATTTATCGAAAAAAGACCAAGACTCTATTCGCGCCATTACCGAAGATTATACCCGTCGCAAGAGTATTAATTTTACGAATGTGAAAAAAGAACGCGTGAAGCAAGATCGCGACCCACGCATTTATGATATTGAAAACTTCAATTTCAATTATGCTTATACCGATCAATTGTAAAGAAGTTTCAATACCGAATACGATATTCAGAAAACATACAAAGCCGCTATGGGTTATAATTTTTCGAATAATCCGGTGAATGTAAAACCTTTTGATAAAATAATTAAAAGTTCGGCTTTGAAATTAATCAAAGATTTTAATTTTAATTATTCGCCTACTTCAATAGATTTTAGAGTAGATGTAGACAGAAATTATACCGAAAACAAAGTGCGTAATGTCAATACCAATATGATTGGAATTATGCCAACCTTCAATAAAGATTTTAGAATTTCGAGGGTATATGGTGTGCGATACGAATTAACAAAATCGTTGAAGTTTGATTATGCCGCAACAAATTTAGCGACTGTAGACGAGCCAATGGGTAGATTAGATACCCAAGAGAAAAAAGATTCTTTGCTATTTAATTTGCGTTCTTTGGGTAGAACCACTTCGTTTGCGCAAACCACTACGGCTACTTATCAAGTGCCCATTAATAAATTACCGATGCTCGATTGGGTAACCATGAGCACCAGCTACAATGGCCGTTACGAGTGGAAGGCAGCTTCGCTGGCGAGTTTGCAATTCGAAAATATTATTTCTAATTCTAGAAGTTTACAAGTGAATCCGCAATTTAATTTGTTGACCTTATATGGAAAATCAAATTATTTAAAGCCCTTAATTTCGCCTAGTAAATCTAAACCTACTGCGAAGAAAAATGCGAACGACCCACTCGAAAAATTAAAAATTGTTAAAGCCAAAGACAAAGAGCAAGCCAAACAAGATAGTATAGCTGCTGCAGCTAGTCAATTAAATGTGTTCAAGGTTTTGGCGCGTACTTTAATTATGTTGCGCAATGTGGGTATTACTTATCGTCAAACCAGCGGACAAGTATTGCCTGGCTATATTCCAGGAACTGATTATTTGGGTATGAGTAATTCGGATAACAATGCGCCTGGTTATAATTTTATTTTAGGTGGTCAACAAGATATTCGTTTTGCAGCAGCAAGAAATGGTTGGATTACCACCTACGATTCTATCACCAATCGCTATGCGCATACTGATCGTACCGAATTAAGTTTACGCGCTTCGATAGAGCCATTACCCGACATGCGTATTGATGTAACGGCGCAGCGTTCGATGGGCTTTAATTATGCCGAATTTTTTAAATACAATAGCGATCCATTGAGTCCAACATTTGGTACATTCCAATCTTTTGCACCAACCGAAACGGGTAATTTTACCATGTCTTTTATGGCATTTAATTCGGCATTCGAAAAATTAACTTCCGATGGAGCTTCTACTTTTTTCAATACTTTTGAAAGCAATCGTTTTATTATTTCGCAACGCTTAGCTAACGAAAGAGGTATTACCACAATTGATTCTACCGGTTTTTATGATGGCTTTGGAAAATATTCGCAACAAGTAATTATTCCTGCTTTCTTATCGGCCTATGCTGGAAAAAACGCAAGCAATTATAGTTTATCTCCTTTTCCAAAAATCCCGAAACCCAATTGGAGAGTGAATTACAGCGGCTTGATACGTATTCCAATTATTGCAGATAATTTCTCGAATTTTGTGATGACGCATGGCTACAATTCTACCTATAATGTGAATGCCTTTAATAAACCAACCACGCAAGCCATTCGTTATGCATCGACTAATAATTTTGTACCAGAATACGAGATTCAACAAATTACTTTAACCGAACAATTTTCGCCGGTTATTGGCATCGACATGACAATGAAAAACAGCATGACTTTTAATGTCGATTACAAACAAGGTAGAAATATTGGCGTGAGTTTTGCCAATACGCGTTTAGAACAATTAAATACACAAGAATACAATATTGGCTTTGGCTACATTGCCAATAATTTAAAAATTCCATTTGCCATTGGTAATTCGCAAACGGTTTTGAAAAACGATTTAAATATCAAATGTGATATTAGTATTCGATACAATAGAGGGGTAGTGCATCGCTTAGACCAAAAAATATCTGAAGTTATTTCTGGTTCGAGGGTCATTAGCATTAAACCTTCGGTCGAATATGTATTGAATCAGCGTTTCCAAGTAAGGCTATTTTACGATCGTTTAGTAACCAAGCCATTCATTTCGACCTCCTTCCCAACGGCCATTACGAGCCTTGGTTTTAGCATTAGAATTAACATTGGGGCATAGCTTTTTTAGCAAAAAATTGTACCTTTGGTAAAAATTAAAACACAATGAACTTTCCTACCGAATTAAAGTACACCAAAGACCACGAGTGGATCCGCATTGAAGGCGATGTTGCCACTGTGGGAATTACCGAATTTGCGCAACGCGAATTAGGCGATATTGTTTATGTTGACATCAATACCATTGGTAAAACAATTGCCAAAGAAGAAGTTTTTGGAACAGTAGAAGCAGTGAAAACTGTTTCGGATTTATTTATGCCAATTACTGCCGAAGTATTGGAATTCAATAAAGCTTTAGATACCAATCCAGAATTAGTAAACAGTGATCCATACGGCGAAGGCTGGATGGTGAAAATTTTAATTCAAGATGCTGCAGAATTAACTGCATTGTTAAACGCAGATGCATACCAATCAATCATCGGCGCCTAAGCGCTTTTGGAGGTTTAATATATTTTGGATAGGATGGCTTGCCATCCTATCTTATCTTTGCGACAAGCGTCCTCAAGAACTCCCCGAGATTAGTTTGTTACAATTTGAAGGTGCAGATAAACTAGTACATTTTATTTTTTATTTTACCCTCAGCAATTTATTATTGTTTGGATTTAAAATGCAATCTGCTTATCCAGTTCTTAAAAAAAATACCTACAAAATAGTTTTTGTTTTTGCTTTTGTTTGGGGTGGCATCATCGAATTATCGCAGAAGTTTTTCTTTACTTATCGCTTTGCCGAATGGGAAGATCAAATAGCCAACATCTTGGGTGTTTTATTGGCTTTTGTTTTTTTTAAAACTATAGCAGAAAAGCTTATCTTTAAATATGGAAACCAAGAAAATTAAAATCGCCCTTTTGTTAGTAGGGGTATTGATCTCTACTTTGTTTGGTGCTTGCAAAGCAAAATGCAATTGCCCTACCTTTTCTAAAACCCAAGCAAAAACGACGGTTTTTACCCATCAATCTTAAGCTTTGCTTAAAATTTATTTTAAATAATTGAATATCAAGCTATTGCCAATTTCTTTTATTTGGAATTATTATAAATAAGCGATAAATTGCATCATTAAATTTGGGATATGGAACTCAGGAAATTGACGGATATTGAAATTGGGACCGTTGCCACTATCGATTCATTTACAGACGAAGAAACTTCTATTCTTTTATTAGAAATGGGCTGTTTGCCTGGCGAATCTATAGAAATTTCAAATATTGCGCCGCTCGGAGACCCAATTGCTATTAAAGTTTCGGGCTATAAATTAAGCCTCCGAAAAAAAGAAGCAGCTACTATTTTAGTTAGATAACCATTGAATAAGCAATTTAATGTTGCCTTAATTGGCAATCCAAATACAGGTAAGTCGACCCTCTTTAATGCACTTACCGGACTCAACCAAAAAATTGGAAATTTTTCGGGTGTAACCGTGGAACGCAAAACCGGTAAACTCGAATTAACCGAAAACCTTACCGCATCTTTAATAGATTTACCAGGCACTTACAGTTTGTATCCACGCTCGGCAGATGAGCACATTGCTTTAGAGATTTTAAATTCGACTAAAAATCCAGACTATCCAAATGTAGTGGTGGTGGTGGTAGATGCCACCAACTTAAAAAGAAATTTATTGTTGCTCACGCAATTAATAGATTTACAATTGCCAGTAGTATTAGCCTTAAACATGATGGATGTTGCCGAGCAATCGGGCATCGAAATTAATGTAACATTGCTTGCAGAAAAATTAGGAGTACCGGTTGTAGCTGTTACTGCACGCGACTTTCAGGGCATACCAGCTTTAAAAGATGCCATTATTCAGCAATTTGAACAGCCAACATTACCTAGTAGCACCATCCATATTCATGGTTATGCCCCCGAAGTAATTGACGAAATAAAAAATTATTTTCATATCAATAACGATTATGCTGCTTTTGAATTAGCGCATCATTACCACGAATTAAATAATTTAACACAAGAAAAAAAAGATGCCATTGAAGCCATTGGTTTAAAATATAATTTCAATGCGAACAAAACACAAGTAGCAGAAACCATTGATCGCTATAATTATATCAACGAAATTTTAAGCGATACCGTTCGAAAAATTAAACCTGCACTAGAAGAAACGAGAAGTAATACATTAGATGCGATTTTAACGCATCGTATTTTTGGTTTACTTATTTTCTTTGTGATTTTATTTGGCGTGTTTCAATCTATTTTTAATTGGTCGCAATACCCAATGAATGTAATTGAAAATGCATTTATTGGCATCGAAAATTATTTAACAGCCATTTTACCCGCAGGAATTCTTACCAACTTAATTATTGGGGGCATATTGCCAGGCATGAGCGGGGTCTTGATCTTCTTACCACAAATTGCCGTATTGTTTTTATTCATCGCCATTCTAGAAGATACGGGCTATATGGCCCGCGTTACTTTTATGATGGATCGCTTAATGAAAAATTTTGGCCTTAATGGTAAATCGGTGGTGCCATTAATTTCGGGAATAGCTTGTGCCGTGCCAGCAATTATGTCGGCCCGCAGTATCGAAAATTGGAAAGACCGCTTGATTACTATTTTTGTGACGCCATTTATGAGTTGCTCGGCGCGACTGCCAGTGTATACTTTATTAATTTCATTAGTAGTTCCTAATAAATTTGTTTTTGGATTTTTGAGTTTGCAAGGCCTTATTTTAATGGCCATGTATTTACTTGGTTTTGTTTCGGCATTGCTGGCAGGTTGGCTACTTAAATTATTTATTAAAACAAAAAGCAAAAGTTATTTCTTAATGGAATTGCCGGTTTACAGAATGCCGCGCTGGTCTAATGTGGGCATCACTATTTTTAATAAAGCCAGAACATTTGTAATGGAAGCTGGAAAGGTAATTCTTGCAGTCTCTATTATACTATGGGTTTTAGCCACTTTTGGTCCTAGTAAAGATTTCGATGCCATTGAAACAAAGTATGCAAAAATATCATCCAAGAACACCACTGTTGAATTAAATAGTTCGACTTTGGAAAGTAAAAAGAACGCAGAAAAATTAGAAGCTTCTTATGCTGGTTTGCTTGGAAAATTTATTGAACCAGCCATTAAACCTTTAGGTTATGATTGGAAAATTGGTATTGCATTGGTTACCTCTTTTGCCGCACGCGAAGTTTTTGTGGGCACCATGTCTACTATATATAGTGTGCAAGGCGACGGCGAACATTTAGACACCGTACGCGAAAAAATGTTAGAAGCAAGAAATCCGGAAACAGGCGAACTCACATTTACTTTTGCAACCGTCATGTCGCTCATGATATTTTATGCTTTTGCGATGCAATGTATGAGCACCTTTGCGGTTGTTTATCGCGAAACCAATGGCATCAAATGGCCGCTCATACAGCTTTTTACCATGACTGCATTTGCTTATATAGCTGCATTTGCAGTGTATCAATTTTTATCCTAGTCCGAATTTTTTGATCAACGCATGTCTGAACAAAATGCCGAATTGCTAAAAAAATATTTACCAGCAGAAGTGGCCATCACCATGTCTAAGTGGATTGATCATTTTCAAGTGGAACTAACCATCAGCAAGCCGCGTCAATCTGTTTTAGGCGATTACCGCCATCCACACGCAGGCAAAGGGCATCGCATTTCTATCAATGTAGATTTAAATCCATATGCTTTTCTGATTACTTTAATTCATGAATTTGCACATTTGAGTAATTGGAATACCTATCGCAATAAAGTGAAAGCGCATGGCGAAGAATGGAAAACAGAATATAAAAGATTAATGAATCCATTTATAGCCAAAGGTATTTTTCCGGAGCGCATCGAAACGGCATTGCGTCGCTACATGAACAACCCTGCAGCCGCTAGTTGTACCGATATTCACTTATTAAAAGTATTGAAAGAATTTGATCCGGTTTCTAAAACTGTTTTTGTTTCAACGGTTCCGATGGGTGGAATTTTTAAAATGAAATCGGGTCGCGAGTTTCAGAAAATGGCATTGCTGCGTAAAAGATTTAAGTGCAAAGAAATAGCAACAGGCGCAATTTATTTATTTAGCCCTGTGTCGGAAGTGTATTACGAAGGGATTGAAAGTTGACAGATAATTAATATATAGCAAATATGAGATTGTATAGATTTTATGTTTTATATAAATTTATAAAAATCAATATTTTAGATATTTTTTATTTTAAAAAAAAAGTTATGAAAACTAAAAGTTTAATTATTTTATTTCTAATTATTAGTGCTACTTCATTTGCTCAAATAACGGAAAGAGCAAAATTGAAAACCGCAAATTTAATGTTGCAAGGAAATCTTCCAAAAGCGGGTAATTATGGTTTTTTTATTCAAGCTGGGGATCTTAGTGCTTTCTTGAATCCTAATCTCGGTGCTAATTCTTTGTTAAATGTCAAATATTACAAAACAGACAATGTTGTCTACAGAATTGGTTTGACAGCATCTAAACAATCCGAATTCGTTTCTGGTACTGGAGATGTAGCTCTTCAAAGTCAGTATTCTGATTTTAAAATAAAATATAGTGATAGAACTTATATAATTAATCCAGGAATAGAATATCATTTCTCAGAAAGAAACTTATTTGATATTTATGCTGGAAGTACAGCTAAACTAGGGTTTAGTAGGATTAAGAATGTATCGGAGTTAAACAATAGTAGTACTAATTATACTCATGAAACATCATCAACTGGATCAGTGGTATATGGTTTAGATGCATTTGTGGGTACTCAAATTTTTATTGCTGATTTACCTATTGCCATCGGGTTAGAATACGGCTTACAAGCAATTGGAAACGGTTTAAATAGAACAAGAGTTGAAAATGAAACTGCAATTAATGGTAAAATATATAATCAAGAATATTTTACAGCAGACCCATTTGCTTTTCCAAACTTACAAAATGTTTTACCAACTGATAAATATCAAGACTTAAGTGCAAGAACATTTGATTTAAGTAATTTCTTCAGATTTAATTTAGCTTATTATTTTACTAGATAATATAATATATATGAAAAATATAATTCTAACTCTTATTGCATTATTATTTTTAACATTTGAATCTTGTATAGGACTTAAAACAGAAAAATCATTTAATGCACCTGTGACAATTATCCAATTTAATCGCTCAGACATGGATTATTTAGGTGATTTAGAGGGTTCAATTAATTATAATTCTTATTTGTCATTTTTTAATACAAATAATAGATCCTTCATAGCTATACAAAACGATACTATATCTGGTAATTTCCCTGCTATAGAGAAACTTAATTTTAATTATTTTGGGAATCCTATATTGATAAATAATTTAACAACTAGTAGTATTTATACCGCTAGGTTAATGAATGAATTAGCAAAGAAATACCCATCAGCTGAAATTTACCTTCCAATTTATTATTCTCATCAGAAATTTTCTATGTTTGGTGGGAGTAAAAACACAATTAAGATTAAGGTTAAAGCATATAAGTGGAAATAATAGCTAGAAAATTTTATTATTTAATCGTATTAATTGTATTTATTTTCACTTCATGCGAAGATAATTCTGTTAGTGATGTTTTGATATTTATTTCTCCGGCGGAGAGTGTTATATCAAGCAGCCCAAATGAAGTTGTTGCTATGCAAGTGAACATAAACGCAATTAATGGGTTAAGTAATTTTAAAATTTATCAAAAAGATCAATTTGGATTTAGAAATTTAGTTAAAGAAGTTTTGTTAAATGGTGAAAAAAAATTCAATTATTATTATGAATTTTTAACCCCAGAAATTTATTATAAAACATCTTATTTAATTGAATTTGAGGGTTTAGATGTTAATGGGAATATAGGTATAGTTGCAAGACAAATTATAAGTAATCCTAAAACAAAACTCTTAGAAATGACTTCTGGTCATCGCTTTTATTCTTTAATATCTAACAATCCCAATTCATATAATATTAGAAATGGGATATCTAAAGTTTTAAACTTGAACGACTCAACAGAAATTGATATCTCTGATAATAGTGTTGATTCTATGCTTTCTAGAACCTGGACAAGTCCTGCAAAAGGTTCTTTCGTTTTAAGTAATGGATTTGATTATGCTAATGCAACTAATATTACTTTATTTAATTCTTTTGTAGCAGGAAATAAATTGGTCAAGGTCAATAATCTCCAAAAAAATGACATAATCATTTATAAATTAATAGTAAATGATGTTCCATTTTACGCTGCGATTCGTATTGATAACGTAGTAGATTTTGCTGGTACTGAAAATGATTATTACGAGTTTAGTATTAAAAAGTAGTGCTACAGATTAATTATTCTTCCGAATAAATAACTTCTACTAAAGTTTGCCCCACCGCTTTCAAAGATTTTTTACTGATGTTGTTGATGTTATCTTGCTGCGTATGCCAGTGCGTCCAAAATCCAGTTAGGCTACTTTCGTCGTGGTGAATCAAATCAACCACTGGAATATTTAAAATGGTATTGATATAATAATGATCGTCTATAATGGCCGGACTATTTTTGTATTCGAAATTACTCGAATAGCCTGCTTTTGCTGCGGCGTTCCATACTTTTTCAACGGCAGCAGGAGCGTAGGTTCTAGAAATTTCGTCTTGATGAAAAACCACATTTTCGCCACCAACCATATCTAATAAAATACCATACATGGGTTGGTAGCCTTTACTTGGTTGATTTTTACACCAGTATTGCGATCCTAAACAATACGAATCTTGCATGTTTGGAAATTTACTGCCTTCGGGTTGTCCGTAATCTTCGGCATCAAATAAAATAAGATCGACACCAATTTTTGGATTTTGAATGGAAAAAATTCTGGCCATTTCTAACAACACCCCCACACCACTTCCGCCATCATTGGCGCCCATAATGGCTTTATCTTGGTCTTTGCTATCTTGATCGGCAAAGGGTCTGCTGTCCCAATGCGCACAAAGTAATACGCGTTTAGGATTGCTTGGATTATAAGAAGCAATTATATTTTTAATGTTTAATTTTTTACCATCGAATGCGGTCACAATGCCTTCTTGCACAAATACACTGGCCTTGTATTTTTTTAATGTTTGCGTTAAATAATTTGCGCATGCGCTATGACCCTTGCTATTTGGCACTCTGGGGCCAAAGGCTAATTGCGCTTCAATGAATTTAAAACTACTGTCTTCCGAAAAAATAGGTTTAGTGATACTTGTATCAACAGCACTTTCGCTCGCATTCGTTTTAGTTTTTTCGGAACTACATGCATTCCAAAAAAGCACAATGCCAATGCTTAAACTATAAATAAAATTTTTCATGTGCTGCGGATTATTCTTCGTAAGCCCATTCGGAGCCTTCTTTACTATCTTTAATGATAATTTGATTGGCTTTGAAATTAGCACGAATGGTATCTACTAAAGCAAAATCTTTATTTGCCCTGGCAGTTTGGTAACTTTCCATCCAAGCGTCGAGCATAGCAATAGGACTTGCACCTTCCAACATTTTTGATTCAGAAATACCCAATACTTCTTCGTTAATACTTACAAAAGTTTGTACTAATTTTTCGAAGGTAGCTTGGCTAATACTATTTAATGAAAGGAGTTTAGCCTTGAATGAATTGATGCGCTTTAATAAATTATATAAAGCCGCAATACTCATAGCGGTATTAAAGTCTGCGTTTAATCCGTCATACACTTCTTGACATTCTTGTTGAATGGCTGTGTCTAATTCGGTATCGAGGCTTACATTCGCGTCTGGCACATAGGTCATAGATTTTGCGGTGCGCAAACCATTGATCATTTTTTTCAAACCTTTTTCTGCTGCTTGTAAAGCTTCGTTAGAAAAATCTAAGGTACTGCGGTAATGTGCTTGCAAAAAGAAAAAGCGAACGGTAATAGGTTGGTATGCTTGTGTTAATAAGGCATGATCTCCTGTAAAAAATTGGTTTAAGTTGATGGCATTACCCAAAGACTTACCCATTTTTTTTCCATTAATAGTCACCATATTATTATGCATCCAATATTTTGCAGGATTGCAATGATTGGCTGCTTTTGATTGGGCAATTTCGCATTCGTGGTGTGGAAATAATAAATCTAATCCACCACCATGTATGTCAAAATGTTCGCCTAAATATTTATTGCTCATGGCCGAACATTCGATATGCCAACCCGGGAAACCTAAGCTCCAAGGGGAGTTCCAGCGCATGATATGTTCTGGCGATGCTTTTTTCCATAAGGCAAAATCGAAAGAATTTTTCTTTTCTTCTTTGCCTTCCAGGGTTCTTCTGCCTTCGCCAGCATGTGCAATTAAGTCTTCTAAAATACGGCCAGATAATTCGCCATAATTTTCGCTTTCATTATATTTTAATACATCAAAATAAACCGAACCATTCGAAACATAAGCCAATCCGGCTGCCACAATTTTCTCGATCATTTCAATTTGTTCGATGATGTGTGCAGAAGCTCTAGGCTCAATACTAGGACGGACAATATTTAATTTGTCCATCATTTCGTGATAGGCATTGGTATACATTTGCACCACTTCCATGGGCTCTAATTTTTCTAGGCGCGCGAGCTTAGCAATTTTATCATCTCCATCGTCGGCATCGTTTTCTAAATGGCCCACATCGGTAATGTTTCTCACATAACGAACTTTATATCCGCAATGTGAAAGGTATCGGTAAATAATATCAAAAGTAGTAGCCGAACGCGCATGTCCTAAATGCGGATCGCCATAAACGGTAGGACCACATAAATACATACCTACAAAAGGCGCATTAATGGGCTCAAAAACTTCTTTATTTCTGCTTAAAGAATTGTATAAGCTAATAACCTGACTCATACTACAAACATACGGAATTTATCTAATTTTGATATTTTCAGCACCTTAAAAAAGCTATTTATGGTACTGAATATCGGCTACCACAGGATAATGGTCGGAATATTTTTTCTTGATGATTTTATAATTTAAGACATCCATAGCGGGGTCGCATAATATATAATCAATTTGAAAGTTCGGGAATGCCCCGCCATAGGTGGTGCCTAGGCCGCTACCTTTTTCTTGAAAGGCACTTTTTAAACCATTTGCAATTACATTAAAAGCATAAGAATTGGGCGTGTCGTTAAAGTCGCCACATACAATTACTTTATACTCCGATTCGTCGATGAGCTCGCGCACCAATTCGGCTTGGGTTGCCCTGCGAATAAAAGCATTTTTTAAACGACTACCAATGCGCCTCGACGATTGTAAATCGGTTTCGGCTTCGGTAGTAACTTTATGAAAATAATTATAATCTTTTGGTTTAAAACTAATGGATTGTAAATGCACATTGATGATGCGAATGGTATCCGATTGAATAACTAAATCGGCATAAGTACACATGTTTGGATGGCGCCCTTCGTAAAATGGAATTTTTTGGTAATTGATGATCGGATATTTAGAAAAAATAGCTTGAGACATCAATTCATTTTCGATAGAGTCGATGGTTTGGTAACGGTAATATTTTAATTCGCTAAATTTTTGTAAAGAATCTTTGATAGCATATTCTCCTTTTTTGCGAGTATAAAATTCTTGAAAACAAATAATGTCTGCCTTTTCTGAAAGTAATAATGCTAACATCGAATGCTTCGATTTTTTATCGTATTTATTGGTATTGATGGGCCTAAAACTATGTGCATTATAGCTCATGATGCGCAAAGTAGAATCAGAATTTGTTTCAACTGGGCTAGGCATTTGAAAGGCAAACACTTTTGGATGCACTTGATAACCTAAGGCTAGCATACTGATTGAAACAATGGATACCCATCTTAATCGCAGTACCCAATAAATGGCAAATATAATATTCAATAAAAAAATAAATGGATAAGCTAAACCGATAAAGGCAATGGGCCAAAATAAACTTGGGCTAATCCATGGCGAAGCATAAGAAGCTAATAATGCAAAGGCCACAAAAAAATTAATGACAAATATGGCCCAATAAAAGAAAGATCTTTTTTTTGATTTTTTCATTTTTTGCTTGCTTTAAATAACAATTCTTTTTCTGATTTGTTTAAGCTATCGTATCCAGATTTGGTAATTTTTTCGAGCACTTGGTCTACTTCAGCTTGCGATACTATTGCCTTGCTTGCTTGCGCTTGCTGCTCAGATCGATGCACAATCTTTAATTTATTTTTTCGCGTAAATAATTTATCTATAAAGTTATTGATGGGTATCACCATATTAGACCAATCGTTTCCTGCTTGTATTTGTTTGATTGTGAGGAATCCAATCAATGCGCCACCCAAGTGTGCCACACTGCCGCCAGCATTGCTGCCCATCATACTAAATAAGTCTATAATCAAATAGGCTAAGCCTACATATTTTAATTTAATGCGACCAAAAATAGCCAACACGATTTCGTAATTGGGTAATAAGGTAGCGCTTGCAATAACGAGCGCCATGATGCCTGCCGATGCACCAATAAGTTGGTTACCATCAAAAAACAAAGCATATAAAATGCCGCCACCCAATACGCCTGCCCAAAAAATAAATAACATGCGATTTTTGTTCAAATACTCAATGATTAAATTTCCAAACCAATGAAAAACTAGCATATTAAAAAGCAGGTGAAAAAACTTTTCGTGAATAAAAGCATAGGTAAAAAAGGTCCAAGGTTTGAAAATAAAAACTTTCCAATTGGCTGTTAAAGAAAAATATTGCATCACCCACATCTTAAATGGGTTTGGAATATCCCCTAAGACATAAAATGCAGCGGAGATTAGCAAAGCCACAAATACAAAGGCATTGATGGCAATGTATTTATTAATTGGATTCTTTTGATCCGCAAAGGCTTGTTTAATAGTAGACAGTATCAAATTCATTTTTAATATTGTCTAAATTGGTTTTTCTGCCAATATTTTATGAGCAAGTAGCCAAATAGCATACCACCTAAATGAGCAAAATGCGCCACATTATCGCTTGGGTTATTTTGAATACCACTGTATAATTCGAATGCACCATAGAGTGCGACAAAGTATTTAGCCTTGAGTGGAAAAAAGAAATAAATATAAATTAAGGTATTGGGGAACAACATACCAAAAGCCAATAGCAATCCAAATACAGCACCAGAGGCGCCAACGGTGGGTACATTGATTCGAATATTTGCTAATTCTTTGGCAATGGTAATGGTATTGTCTTTAATAGCAATAGAGTTAGGATTTGCGTTCCAATCGTCTACTAATTGTACAAATACAGGTTTGAAATTATTGGGTACATGTTGAAAGGTAAAAGCCTCAAAACTAGCAGGACTAGGGTTGCTCAAGTAATCGCTAATGGCATTTTGTAAAGGAATGATTTCTGCATATTGAATAGCGGTATGTAAAAAAGCCGCCCCTAATCCAGTCACAAAATAAAATATAAAAAAGCGTTTAGCACCCCAAAAATTTTCGAGCGTTGCACCAAACATCCAAAGCGCCAACATATTCGAAAACAAATGAAAGAAGTTTCCGTGCATAAACAAATGCGTAATTAATTGATGTGGCTTGAATGAATTACTGCCCGGAAAATACAAGGCAAAGTATTTAGTTAAATCTATTCCGATGGTATTTTGCAATACGTAGGTGGTTAAAAATACCAATCCATTAATGATGAGTAAATTTTTTACAACGCTTGGGAGTAAAGAAAAACCTTGTGGTCTAAAATTGTTCATATGTATTTACCCAAATAATTTACTAAGGTCTGTTAAACTCAATTTTATAAAACTGGCCTTACCGCTAATGCCTACTTGAGGAAATTCGCAAGCAAAAAGTTCGTCGATTAATTGATTGATTTCTTCTGTATTTAAAATAATGCCCGACTTAATAGCCGATTGTCTGGCAAGGGATTTGGCGAGTTGTTCTTTTTTGTCAAATTTAGTAATGGCGGCTTGTTGTTTATAGTTTTCGAGCAAAGCTAAAATGATTTTTTCTTCGTTTCCGCTTTCAATTTCTGCAGGATAACCTTGTACCACAATGGTGTTTTTGCCAAACTCGCGAATGTCAAATCCTAAGGCTTTAAGTTCTTCCGATAATTCTTGAAATAATTCAAAATCTGCGGCACTTAAAGCAATGCTTTGCGGAAATAAACTTTGTTGAGCGCTACCTTGATTATTTGCTAATGCGGCAATAAATTTTTCAAATAAGATTCTTTCGTGCGCGGCTTGTTGGTCGATTAAAATAATACCACTTTTAATTTGTGTTAAAATATATTGACCATGAATTTGAAAAGTATTATTTCTCGTAGCCGTAACATGGTGAATGTCATCGTTAGTAGCAGCAATTAATTGCGACTGGCTATTCATATTGGAATCTGCGATTTGATACAGTGTTTCCCAACCAGCAATATCCGTTTTTTGTTTTGCATAATTTTGTCCAGCATAACCCGAATGTGCACTATTGCTTTGGTTTGCAGCCGATCCAAATGGATTAAAACCTGGATTAACCGGTATGGTAGGTATTTTTATTTCGTCGTTGATAGGGTCAAAAGGCTTTAAGTTTCCAAAACTGGTTTCGGTATTAAAATCGATGCTTGGACTAATATTGTATTTGCCTAAGGCTCTTTTAACAGCTGCTCTTAAAACGGCATAGATTAATTTTTCGTCTTCAAATTTAATTTCGGTTTTGGTTGGATGCACATTGACATCAATGTGTGAAGGCTCAACCGTAAGAAATAAAATATATAAAGGAAAACTATTATCGCCCAATAATTGATCGAATGCATTATTGATGGCGTGGTTTAAATAATTGTCTTTGATGAATCTATTGTTAACGAAAAAATATTGTTCGCCCCTGGTTTTTTTAGCAAAAGCAGGCTTGCCTATGTATCCTTCTATGCTTACCTGTTCGGTGCTTTCCTCTACAGGCACAATTCTTTCGGCATAATTATTTCCAAAGATGCCGGTAATTCTTTGTTTTAGATTTCCTGCAGGCAAATGAAATAATTCATTGCCATCGTGGTGTAAACTAAAAAACAAATTTGGGTGCGCAAGCGCTTGTCTTTGAAATTCGTCAATGATATGACGCAATTCAACCGAATTCGATTTTAAAAAGTTACGTCTTGCAGGAGTAACATAAAATAAATTTTTAATAGAGATGCTCGTGCCATCGCTGCTGCTGCAGGGTTCGACCAAAGTTATTTGCGAAGCTTCGATGCGCACTAATGTGCCAGTGTTATCTTCAGCGCGTTTGGTTTTTAATTCTACTTGCGCAATAGCTGCAATAGATGCCATGGCTTCGCCTCTAAAGCCCATGGTTTTTATTTGAAACAAATCGGCTGCACTCGCTAGTTTGGAAGTAGCATGTCTTTCAAAACAAATTTGTGCATCTGCTGGGCTCATACCCGAACCATTATCGATGATTTGTATCAGCGCGCGTCCTGCATCTTTTAATACCACCTTAATGCTTGTTGCGCCAGCATCAACGGCATTCTCCATCAGCTCTTTTACAGCCGAGGCAGGTCGTTGAATAACTTCGCCGGCTGCAATTTGATTCGCAACCGAATCGGGTAAAAGGTGAATAATATTCGACATCGTTTAAAAAATATTTAGCTATGTTGAGAACTTTAGGGTTCTAACGGGCTTTTTGATTTATTTATTTGAGGAAATACCTATAAATTTATCGCCATCAGACAAAAATATAAAAATTTTCGGGCACCTTTTATGCAAAAAACCGGCTATATACTTTTAATCTCCTTTTTTTTCTCCACATCCATTGTGAATGGACAGGTAGTAGATACCGCAAAAGCCAATCTTTGGGTCGATTCGGTCATGAATACCTTGCAGCCAGACGAACGAATTGCCCAATTATTCACTGTTGCAGCCTTTTCAAACAAAGATTCCTTGCATGTGAAAGAAATTGCCAAATTGGTAAAAGACTATAAAATAGGCGGCTTGTGTTTTTTTCAAGGAGGCCCTGTTCGCCAGGCAAACCTGACCAATTATTACCAATCCCTTGCTAAAACACCTTTATTGATTTCTATAGATGGAGAATGGGGTTTGTCGATGCGATTAGATAGTACCGTAAGATACCCTAAACAAATGGCTTTGGGCGCTATTAACGAGAACCAATTGATTTACGATTTTGGCGTAGAAACGGCAAGGCAATGTAAGCGAATGGGCATTCATTTAAATTTTGCACCCGTAGTAGATGTCAACAACAATCCACGCAACCCAGTCATCAACGATCGCTCTTTTGGCGAAGATAAATACCGAGTGGCGGCCAAGAGCATAGAATACATGCGCGGTTTACAAGACAATGGTTTAATTGCAACGGCAAAACATTTTCCGGGTCATGGCAATACCGATAAAGATTCTCATTTAACCTTGCCTAAATTAAATCGCAGTAAAGAAGATTTAGACAGCTTAGAATTATATCCATTCAAAGAACTCATTGATCGAGGTTTGTCGAGTATTATGGTGGCGCATCTTTTTGTGCCGGTATACGATAGTTCAAAGAATTCTGCCGCATCTATCTCGAAAGCAATTGTAACCGATTTATTAAAGAATAAATTAAATTTTAAAGGCTTAATTATTACCGATGCTTTAAACATGAAAGGTGTGTCGGCAAATTTTCCGCCAGGCGTAGTAGATGTTAAAGCTTTGTTAGCGGGTAACGATATGTGTTTGTATTCTGAGAATGTGCCCGTTGCCATTTTCAAAATTAAAAAAGCAATATTAGCTGGCGAAATTACCCAAGCCGAATTAGATGAAAAGGCTAGAAAGGTATTATTTGCTAAGTTTCAGGTAGGGCTTGCGCATTATCAACCGATTGCAATGGAAGGTTTAATTGCCGATTTAAATAGCAACGAAGCCAAATTAATGAGTCGTAAATTATACGAAAACGCACTTACTTTATTAGAAAATAAAAACAACCTCATTCCTTTAAAAAATTTAGCGAGCACTAACATTGCTAGTATTAGTATTGGGGCCGAAATCAATAACGATTTTTTAACTACTTGCGAATTATATGCGCCTACTGCTAAGTTTTCATTAAAGAAAGACGCGAGCTTAAACGATTTTGATTTTTTAAATAAAAATTTAGAAAACTATAACACCGTAATTGTTGGCTTGCACGATATGAGCCGAAACGAATCAAAGAATTTTTCTTTGTCTAAACAAACAATTGATTTCTTAAATAATTTATCGGCGCATAAAAATGTAGTGTTAGTGGTATTCGGTAATGCCTATAGTTTAAGAAATTTTGAAAACCATGCGCCCATTGTATTGGCTTACGAAGAAAATGCTTACACGCGTTCAAGTGCTGCCCAGCTTATATTTGGTGGAATTCCGGCTAAAGGAACGATGCCTGTTACGGCATCTAATAAATTCCAGGTAGGCGATGGTTATATCATCAACGAAAGTATTCGTTTAAAATACACTCAGCCCGAAGAAGTTTACATGAATGCGCAGGTATTAAATAAGATAGACGATTTAGTGGCTAAGGCCATTGCGGCTAAGGCCATACCTGGTTGTCAAGTATTAGTGGCTAAAAATGGTAAAGTGGTATATCAAAAATCTTTTGGCTATAGCACTTACGATTCTTCTCATTTAGTAGTGAATACCGATTTATACGATTTAGCCTCGATGACAAAAATTTTATCGACTAATTTAGGCATGATGAAATTAGTAGAAGAAAATAAAGTTTCTTTGAATGGTCATTTACATAATTATTTACCCGGAATTAAAAGTTCGAATAAGAAAAATATTATTATCGCAGATCTGTTAACACACCGCGCAGGCTTGTCGCCATTTATTCCTTTTTATAAAGACATTCAAAATGTAAAAGACCTGGAAATAGCTGTGCTGTCTACAGATTCTTCAGCTGTATTTGCCATTCCGGTTGCCAATCATTTGTTTTTAAATGCCAATTATATGGCCACTATGAAGCAGCGAATACTCAAATCAGAAATAAAAAATCGTGGAAAATATGTGTACTCCGATTTGAGTTTTTATTTCTTAAAAGAAGTATTAGAGGCGCAAAGCAAAACACCAATTGATGAATTTGTCAATAATACATTTTATAAAAAATTAGGCTTGAACTATTTGGGATATTTACCATATCGCAAATTTCCTATGGCGAATATTATGCCTACCGAAAATGACCTTGGCTTTAGAAAACAATTGGTGCAAGGTTATGTGCACGATCAAACCGCTGCCATGTTTGGTGGTGTGGCGGGTCATGCTGGCTTGTTTGGCAATGCAAATGATGTAGCCATTATTATGCAAATGTTGCTCAACAAAGGAAGCTATGGTGGCGAAGCATATTTTAAGCCTGAAACGGTAAATTTGTTTACTGCTCAATATCATGCAGATAGTAGGAGAGGATTAGGTTTTGATAAACCCGAAACGGATCCTGCTAAAACCAGTCCGACTGCATTAGCTGTTTCTCCGCAAACATACGGCCATACTGGCTTTACAGGTACTTGTACTTGGGTAGATCCGGCATATGATTTGGTGTATGTGTTTTTGTCGAACAGGGTTTATCCTTCGACAGAGAATAAAAAAATGTTAGAAATGAATTTGCGCACCGAAATACAAGGAGTGATTTATAACTCTTTTTATGAAATGCTAGTTCATGAAATTAAAAAATAACTAAGCGGTTTGAAAATTAAGCCTCGGTCGGATACTGGTTGCGCAGCGGGTTGAATAAATATTTTTTGGTATAGTCGAAACTTTTTTCGCCCATTTGTTCAAAATGACTTTTAAGTTCTTGGAATAAAATAGCGTCTTTGCTTTTCAAAGTTTCGAG